>JBERSB010000404.1:0-6328 GCA_041236755.1 Luminiphilus sp.
GCAGAAGGCGCCAAGGTCCGCCGCACCGAGCCCGCAGCTGCCTGGGCAGCGGCGTTCGAGGGCGTCGACGGCGCGGTGATCCGGATCGCGCTCGCGCACGGCCGCGACGACGCGGTGCGCGCGCTGATCCCGCAGCTGCAGCCGCGGCCCGACCTCGTGATCGGCGTCGCCCAGGGCTTCATCGAACCCGACGCGTCCCCCGTCGACGTCGACGGCGTGCCGGTGGTGTTCGCGGGCATCCGCGGCCGCGTGCTGCTCGACGCGCGCCTGTGGCGCGACGGCGACGCCGCGCGCGTCACCTGCGAGCTGGTGCCGCTCGCGGGCAGCAAGACCGTGCCCGGCGGCGGCGGCGACCCGAACGTGAAGGCCTTCCTGCTGACCCACCGTGAGGACGTCGCGCGCGAGAACGTGCTCGAGCAGATGGCCGAGCAAGAGCCCACACCCAACGGCTCGAGCTACGTCGGCAGCGCGATGTGCAGCGGCTGCCACCCGAGCGCCACCAAGGCCTTCGAGGCGAGCAAGCACGCGCACGCGTGGCAGACGCTCGTCGACGCCGAGAACGACCCGTCGCGGTACGGCTGGCCCGTGACCAAGTACCCGGACTGCGTCGGGTGCCACGTGGTGGGCTACGGGCAGAAGTCGGGGTTCGTGACCTTCGAGAAGACCGAGCACCTCGCCAACGTCGGCTGCGAGCGCTGCCACGGCCCCGGCCTCGACCACGTGCAGAGCGGCGGCCAGAAGCAGCTCGGCATCCTCGGCGGCGTCACCCCTTCGGTGATGTGCACGGAGTGCCACGACTACGAGCAGTCGCCCGAGTTCGTCTACAGCGAGCGCTGGAAGCTCATCGAGCACGGCAAGGAGCCCACGTAGCCGCGGCCGCCGGGCGCGGCCCGGCCCCGTGAACTGCTCGACGCGTGCGTGACCCGGGCCGCAGAACGGCTAGATTGCGCGCATGTCCTACTCGTCTCGTCGTGACTTCCTGATCACCGGGGCCGCGCTCGGCAGCGCTGCAGCGCTCGGCGCCGCCGACCGTGGGCCAGCACCGGCGGCCGTCCGCCCCCGCTCCCCCAACGAACGCCTGCGCATCGGCGTGGTCGGCTGCGGCGGCAAGGGCCTCAGCGACATGCAGGCGTGCGCCAAGACGCACGACATCGTGGCGCTGTGCGACGTCGACGACGGCAAGTCGAACGCCGCGCGGCAGCAGCACAAGAAGGCGGCCTTCTACTACGACTGGCGCGACATGCTCGAGAAGGAGAAGCTCGACGCGATCACCGTCAGCACGCCGGACCACTGCCACGCGGGACCCGCGCTGCAGGCCATGTCGCAGGGCATCCACTGCTTCGTGCAGAAGCCGCTCACGCACACCGTCGCCGAGGCGCGCATGCTGCGCGACGCGGCGCGCAAGACCGGCGTGATCACGTCGATGGGCAACCAGGGCACGTGCCTCGACGGCCTGCGCACCGCGGTCGAGTACGTGCGGGCCGGCGTGATCGGCACCGTGCGCGAGGTGCACGTCTGGACCAACCGCCCGATCTGGCCGCAGGGCATCGCCAAGCCGACGCACATCGACCCGATCCCCGCCTCGTTCCGCTGGGACCTCTGGCTCGGCCCGGCCGCGTGGCGCAGCTACGCCAAGGCGCGGCCGGAGACCGGCTTCAAGGGCTACTGTCCGTTCCACTGGCGCGGCTTCTGGGACTTCGGCACCGGCGCGCTCGGCGACATGGCGTGCCACATCGCCAACATGCCGTTTTTGGCGCTCGGCCTGGGCGACCCGTCGTGTGTCGAGGCCGAGAGCGAGGGCGGCAACGACTACACGGCGCCCAAGAGCTCGGTGATCAACTTCCTGTTCCCCAAGAAGGGCGACCGCGAAGAGGTCCGGATGACGTGGTACGACGGCGGCAAGCTGCCGCCGCAGGAGCTGCTGCCCGGCGTCAAGCTGCGCGCCGGCGGCTTCCTGCTGGTCGGCGACGAGGGCAAGCTCTACTCCCCGACCGACTACGGCGAGCGCTTCGACCTCTACCCCAAGGAGAAGTTCGAAGGGCTCGAGCCGCCGCCGCAGACCCTGCCGCGCTCGCCTGGCATCCACCAGGAGTGGCTCGACGGCATCGTCGCCGGCAAGCAACCGTTGGCGAACTTCGAGTATGCCGCGCCGTTCACCGAGTCCATCCTGCTCGGCAACCTGGCGCTGCGCTGCGGCAAGCGCATCGAGTGGGACGCGGCGAACCTGCGCGTCACCAACGACGACTACGCGAACTCGCTGGTCTCCAAGGAGTACCGCCGCGGCTTCGAGCTCGCCCAGGTCTGAGACCTGGGTAGCGGATGCCCGGGGATCCGGGCAGCTGGGATCCGGGCATCGGGGATCCGGGCATCGGGGATCCGGGCATCGGGGATCCGGGCGGCGGCCTAGTCGCCCGCGCCCTTGCAGTGCTGCTCGAGCCAATTCGCCATCTCGGCGAGGCAGTGCAGCACCGACTGGCGGCCGCGGTAGCCGTGCGACTCGTAGGGCAAGAAGCACAGGCGCGCGGTCGCGCCGTGGCCCTTGAGCGCGCCGTAGAGCCGCTCGCTCTGGATCGGGAACGTGCCGGAGTTGTTGTCGTCCTTGCCGTGGATCAGCAGGATCGGCTCGTTGATCTTCTGCGCGTGCATGAAGGGCGACATCGCGAAGTAGATCTCGGGCGCCTCCCAGAAGGTGCGCTCCTCGTTCTGGAAGCCGAACGGCGTCAATGAGCGGTTGTAGGCGCCTGAGCGCGCGATGCCGCAGCAGAACAGGTCGCTGTGCGCGAGCAGGTTGGCCGTCATGAACGCGCCGTAGCTGTGGCCGGCGACCGCGACCTTGTCGGTGTCGATGCAGCCCTCGGCGCCGAGCGCCTTGATCGCCGCGCGCGCGTTCATCCGGACCTGCTCGACGAACGTGTCGTTGGCGCTGCGGCGCGGGCCGACGATCGGCATCGACGCGTTGTCGAACACCGCGAAGCCCTTGAGCAGCATGAACAGGTGCGAGCTGCCGCGCATGCGCAGGTAGCGGTTGGGGGTCGCGCGCACCTGGCCGGCGTCGCTGGCCTTGGTGTACTCGCGCGGATACGCCCACAGCAGACACGGCAGCTTGTCGCCGTCACGGTAGTCGGGCGGCAGGTAGAGCGTGCCGTTCATCGGCACGCCGTCCTCGCGCTCGTACTTCACCAGCCGCTTCTGGATCTTCGACGTGTAGTCCGCCGCCGGATCGCGGCCCTCGTGCAGCACCTCTCGTCGGCCGGTCGCGCGGTCGACGTAGAGCAGCTGCGGCGGCGCGCTCGGGCTCTCACTGCGCACCAGCAGGCGGTCGGCGCTGCCGTTGACGAGCCCCAGCACGGTCTCGAAGCGCGAAGCGTCGGACTCGAACACCTTGGTCTTCTCACCGGACGTGACGTCCCAGCTGGCGAGGAACGGGCGGTTGCCCGCGGGCGACGCGCCGTCCGCGCTCAGCATCAGCTTGCCGTCGCGCTGGCGCAGCACCGAGCGACCGTCCAGCGTGCGCTCGGACATCGGCCGGCCGGGGTCGTTGTAGACGTCCTGGGTCGAGCGCTCGTAGAGCAGCTCCCCCGACGCCGACGGCTTGGTCAGGTCGCGGCGCCAGACGCGCTCGGTGCGGGTCTGGCGGTCGCGCTCGCTGGTCAGGACCAGCTGGCCGTCGCCGCCGAACTGCACGCCCGCAGCGCGCATCTCCGAACGGAACCACAGCCGCGGCGTCGCGTCGGGCTCGGTGAGCAGGAAGGCGAAGTCCCGGTGCGGCACTTCGCGCTTGGGGTCGCCGTCGTCCTGCGCCTCGAACCAGTAGAGCGCGTGCTGCTGGGTGGCGGCCCAGGCGATGCTGCGCGGACCGCGCTTGACGCCGCCGATCGGCACGGCGTCGTTGAGCCGGTCGCGGGCGAGCTCGCGCAACACCGCGCCCGACATGTCGAGCACGTCGGTCCGCCGCGGGAACCTGCTCATCGGCACCACGAAGGAGAACGGTCGCTCGACCACGTCGACCAGCAGCAGCGTGCCGTCCGGCGACGGACGTACGCGCGAGTACATCGCGGGCTCGCCCAGCGCTTGGACCTTGTCGCCTTCGACGACCGCCAGCTGGCTGGTGCCGTAGTACTCGAGCAGGTCTTCGTCGTGCGAGTCCTGCAGCAAGTCCTGGTAGGTGCGCACCTGCGCGATCTGGTTGCTGACGGTCTCCTGGACGACCGGGCCGGCCGGCACGGACGGGCGCTGCGGGCGCTCGCCCGCGACCACCGTGTGGACCAGCAGCCGCCGCTGGTCGGGCAACCACTGCACGCCGCTGCCGAGCACCTGGTTGAGCTTGACGCCTTCGACCCGCTTCGGCGGCGCGTTCCAGGGATCGCAGATCCACAGCTCCGCGCCGCCTTCGGCTTGTCTGGTCAGCGCGAACGCGCGCTCGTCAGCGGTCCAGATCGGCCCGCTCCAGTGGTCGGCCTCGATCGGGACGACGTGCACCTCTCCGGCCGGCATCTGCCGGATCGTGATCTCGGTCGTGCGCGTGCTCAGCTGCCGCCCCCAGTTCTGGCCGTCGACGCGCATCCCGGCGAGCTTGAGGTGCGTTCGCGAGATCACGCCGAGATCGGGCAGCGCCTCCCGCGTGCTCATCACCAGGTAGCCGCCCTGCGGCGACAGCGAAGGCGACGGCTCGGGCGGGGCGGTCACCAGCGATGAGATCGTCGCGCCGGGGTCCAGCCAGCCGGTAGGGTCCTGCGCCGGCAGCGACGTGGCGGCCAGCGCGAGCGCGAGAGACAGACGCAGCGATCGAACGGTTTGCATGGGCACCTCACGCTACGTCGTAGCCGTAACGGACGCCCGCTGCACCCTGTGGCCCCACAATCGCGGCTGCGCGCGACCGGCGGCCCGTCGCCTGCCGGCCCCGAGCCCGCGCGCCTAGCGGTCGGCGATGCGGTCCAGGCACTCGCGGTGCTTGGCCGCGAACGTCTCACGGAAGTCGGCGCCGTCGACGAAGTCGAGGCGGCTGTCGCACGGGCGCCGGCTCAGCAGCTCCACGTCGATCAGGTTGAACACGATCTCACCGAAGTCGGCGGCCGAGCGCACGCCCCAGCGCTCGAACACGAGCGCGGCCATCGGGCCGAACTGCTCGGCGGCATACTCCTTGATGCCCACCAACAGCTCGCGGCCGCCCACGTGACGGTCCTCGCCGGTCAGCTGGTCGCGACCGAAGTGGGTCATCGTGTAGTCCAGCGCGTCCAGGACGAAGAAGTAGGCCTGGCGGGAGAACCGCCGGTCGCGGCTCCTCACGGTCTGGATCTTGTCTTCGAGGAGGTCTTGATCAGATACGGCCATCGCAACGGTTCCTCTTCGGACGAAGTGGTGGCTTTCGACCACCGGTATCGACACTTTCGGAACCGCCCTTGAGCACGGCGGCGTGACCCTGCCGCTGTGCATCCCCCACCGGAGACCACCTGAGCGCAGGGCGACCAACCCCGCGCGCCGCGACGACGAGACCGCTCAGACCAGCTGCACGAGGCAGGCCGCGAGGACCTGATCCGCGGGGATCAACAGGTCGAGATCCCGCTCCGCTTGCAGTGTTCGTTCGAGCCACGTCGTCCATGGTTCCAGCGACGCGGGAGGGTAGGAAGCCTCCGTGGAGGCCGCAAGGGCGTCGCGCTGCCGCCGGACTTCGGCCCGCAGGATCCAGAGGAACATCCGGGCTGCGTCGACCTCGTCGCGGCGCTCCTGGGCCCCCTGGAGCGCGGCCTGCGCCGTCGCCACCGGCCGCAAGTTGTTGGTCGTGGCGAACCAGTCGCGCACCAGATCGTGGAGCTGTACCGCCTGTTCGGTCGCGGCACGGAGCGCCTGGCCGAGGCTGCCCTGGGCGATGGCCACGATGTCATCGAATCGCGAAAAACTCTGTGGAATTCTCTGCTCAAGCTCTCCACGAAGCACCTCAGGAGCCAGCGGCCGCACCCGGAGCCGTTGGACCCGCGAGCGCACGGTCTCGAGCAGCTGCTCGGGCCGGGAGGTCTCCAGCAGCAGGTAGGCGCCCGCGCCCGGCTCCTCGCGCGTCTGGAGCAGCATGTTCTGCCCGTCCTCCTCGATGCGGCCGGCTTCGACGAACGCCGCTATGCGCGCGCCGCCCTCGACCGCGTGCTGCAGCAGCCGGTCCTGCACCGCGCGCACCTGGTGCACGGTGATGCGGTGGTAGCTCGTCTCCTTGCGCACGAACTCCGACTCGTCCCGCGGCCGGCGCACGACCTGCACGTCCGGGTGCAGCTCGTTCGCCACGCTCGTGCACGTCCGGCACATGCCGCAGGGCTCGTCGGGGTCCAGCTCCGACGGG
>JBERSB010000405.1:0-5469 GCA_041236755.1 Luminiphilus sp.
CGCTGGTCGGAGCGGCACCGATCGGAACGGCGGCTAGCCCGCGATGCACGACGCTTCGGCACCGGCCCTGCGGATCCGCGGGCTCCGCAAGACCTACAAGAGCGGCGTCGAGGCGCTCAAGGGCATCGACCTGGAGGTCGGCCGCGGGGAGTTCTTCGGGCTACTTGGGCCCAACGGTGCGGGCAAGTCGACGACGATCGGCGTGGTCACCTCGCTGGTCAACCGGAGCGCGGGCTCGATCGAGGTCTTCGGCATCGACACCGAGCGCGACCTCGAGGGCGCCAAGCGCCTGATCGGGGTCGTCCCGCAGGAGCTCAACCTCAACCAGTTCGAGCAGCCCCTGCAGATCGTCGCGCAGCAGGCGGGCTACTACGGCATCCCGTGGCGTGAGGCGCGGGACCGCGCCGGCGAGTGCCTCCGCTGGATGGGCCTGTGGGACAAGCGCCACGCGATGGCGAGGTCGCTGTCCGGCGGCATGAAGCGCCGGCTGATGATCGCGCGCGCGCTGGTGCACGGGCCGCGGCTGTTGATCCTCGACGAGCCGACGGCGGGCGTCGACATCGAGATCCGGCGGGCCACGTGGGAGCTCATGCAGGAGATCAACGCCGCGGGCACGACGATCATCCTGACCACGCACTACCTGGAGGAGGCCGAGGCGCTCTGTCGCCGGATCGCGATCATCGACGGCGGCTCCATCGTGCAGGACACCGATACGCGGTCGCTGCTGGCGCAGCTGGCGATCGAGACGTTCGTGCTCGACCCGCAGGAGCCGCTCGAGCAGGCGCCGGCCCTCGACGGCTACCCGACCAGGCTGCGCGACGACGGATCGTTCGAGGTCGAGCTGGCGCGCACCTCCAGCGTCAACGAGCTGTTCGACGCGCTCGGCGCGCGCGGCGTGCGCGTGCGCTCGATGCGCAACAAGGCCAACCGCCTCGAGGAGCTGTTCCTGCGCCTCGTGGAGAACAAGGCCGGCGAGCCCGTGCGCGTGGAGGGGTCATGACGGCGGTCGGCTCTCAAGGCCCCTGCGCGCCGATGGCGCGGCTGACCCCGGTCGCAGACGGGGGCCGGTCGCGGCTGCAGGAGGCTTGGGTCGGCTTCGTGACAGTCGTCCGCCGCGAGGTCCAACGGGTCCTGCGCATCTGGCCGCAGACGCTGCTCCCGCCGGTGATCACGACGAGCCTCTACTTCGTGATCTTCGGCCCGGTGCTCGGCGACCGGATCGGCCTGATGGAGGGGTTCACCTACCTGCAGTACGTCACGCCCGGCCTGATCATGATGGCGGTGCTGACGAACTCGTACCAGAACGTCGTCTCCTCGCTGTTCGGCGCGAAGTTCCAGAGCCACATCGAGGAGATGCTGGTCTCCCCGATGTCGGCGCACGCGATCCTGTTGGGCTACGCGATCGGCGGCGTCTTCCGGGGCATCGTGATCGGCGTGATCGTCGCGGTCGTCTCCGTGCTGTTCGTCGACCTGCCGATCGCGCACCCGGTGTGGACTCTGGTCGTCGCGGCGCTGACGTCCGTGGCGTTCGCGTTCGGCGGCTTCATCAACGCGATGGTCGCGCGCAACTTCGACGACATCTCGATCGTGCCGACCTTCGTGCTGACGCCGCTGACGATGCTCGGCGGCGTGTTCTACTCGGTCGAACTGCTCGGCGAGCCTTGGCGTAGCGTCTCCTACGCCAACCCGATCCTCTACATGGTCAGCGCGTTCCGGCACGCCATCCTCGGCAGCTCCGACCTGCCGATCGCGGTCGCCGGCGGCGTGCTGACGCTGTTCATCGTCGGCTTCTACGCGGCCGCGATCTCCATGCTGCGCCGCGGCGTCGGCATCAGGAGCTGAGCTTCGATGGTCGATCCCGAAGACGATCCGAGGCTGCTGCTCAAGGGGCTCGAAGAAGAGGTCTACGTCGGCACCGCGGACGCCGACATCGTGCCGCTCTCGCACAAGATCGCGGCCGACCTGTCGGGCTTCGTGACCGAGCCGGACTCGCGCAACGTCGAGTACACGACGTCGCCCTACCGCAGCTACCGGACGATGCTCGACCGGCTGATGTCGCAGCGCTGCCGGCTGCGGCGCTACGTCGGCGAGCTGGGTGGCTACACGCTCGTGCCGGGCAGCACGCTCTCGCTCGTCGAGAGCGACGAGTTCGTCATCTCCAACCCCAAGAACCCGTACTACCGCTTCATCCGCGACACCTACGGCACCACGGTGGTGACGGCGAGCACGCACATCAACATCGGGATCCCCGACCCCGAGCGCCTGATCGCCGCCTACCGGCTGCTGCGCGCCGAGGCGTCGATGTACCTCGCGCTCACGGCGAACTCGCCGTTCCTCCGGGGCGCGCCGACCGGGTGGCACTCGACGCGCTGGAAGGTGTTCCCGCCGACGCCGCCGGTCACGCCGTTCTTCGTCGACCACGCGCACTTCCGTCGCTGGGTGGGTGAGCAGCTGGACGCGGGGCAGATGTTCAACCCGCGGCACCTGGGGCTGTCGATTCGGCCCAACGGCAGGGGGACGCCCGAGGTGCTAGAGCGCCTCGAGCTGCGGATCTGTGACCGCATCACGAGGCCGCGCGACATCGGCGCCGTCGTCGCGCTGATGGAGGCCCGCGTGTGGCAGTCGCTCGAGGACCCGGGGCTCGACCCGCTCGCGGTTCGCGACGAGCAGGAGCTGCTGGCGATCTGCGCGGCGAACGAGCGTCGCGCGTCCGAGTCGAGCCTGGACGCGGTCGTGACCGACTGGCGCACGGGCGAGGACGTGCCGATGCGCGAGTGGGTCGAGGCCTGCTGGCGCGGGTGCGAGCCGACCGCTGCGGCGCACGGCTTCGCGGAGTTCCTGGCGCCGATCGGCGCGATCCTCGCCGAGGGCAACCTCGCCCAGCAGTGGTTGGAGCAGGTGGCGGCCGGGGGCTCGCCGCGCGAAGTGCTGCAGAAGGCGATCGTCGACCTCACCGAGATCGACCGCCGCTACGATCCCGAGTGCCCGTCGCCGAAGTCCCTGTAGGCCGGCGCGGCTCCGCCCATGCGACACCTGTTCATCCTGGACCCGCTCGACCGCCTCCACGTCGAGGCCGACACGTCGGTCGCCTTCATCCGCGAGGCGTGGCGACGCGGGGACGCCGTCGAGACCTGCGAGGTCGCGGACCTCGGCCAGCGCGACGGCGCGCCGTTCGTGCGCGCGCGGCCCACGCGTGACGCGGGCCCGGGCGACGCGTGGTGTGCTACCGACGCGCCGCAGCAGCGCGTGCTCTCCGAATACGACGCGGTGTGGATGCGCAAGGACCCGCCGCTCGACGACGCCTACATGTTCGCGACGCTGTTGATGTCCCGGGCAGACGGCCCGGTGATGGTCAACGAGCCGAGCGCGCTCCGCGACGCGAACGAGAAGCTGTTCGCCCTCGAGTTCCCGGAGCTCTGTCCGGCGACGCTGGTCAGCAGCAGCGTCGAACAGCTGCTGGCGTTCCGCCAGGAGCTCGGCGGCGAGATGATCGTCAAGCCGCTGGACGGCAACGGCGGCCGCGACGTGTTCCACATCACGCTGGGCGACCGGAACGCGCGCGCCATCGTCGAGGCCGGGACCGGCCACGGCGCGAGGCTGCTGATGGCGCAGGAGTACCTGCCGGCGGTGCGCGAGGGCGACAAGCGCATCATCTTGATCGAGGGCGAGGCCGCGGGTGCTGTGCTGCGCGTGCCCGCAGAAGACGAGGCCCGCGCCAACCTCCACGTCGGCGCCCGCGCCGTGCACGCAGAGCTCACCGACCGCGACTGCGAGATCTGCGCGCGGATCGGCCCGCGGCTGCGCGACAAGGGCGTGATCTTCGCCGGCATAGACGTCGTCGGCGAACACCTGACCGAGATCAACATCACGAGCCCGACCGGGGTGCGTGAGATCGCGGCGCTGAGCGGCGTCGCGCTCGAGGGCCAGGTCCTGGACGCGGTGGCGGCGCGGCGTCGGGCATGATCGTCGAGCGCGTCTGGGTCGGGAACCGCCTGCGCAACTACAACTACCTGGTCGCCTGTGAGGAGACCGGCGAGGCGCTGGCCATCGATCCGCTCGACCACCGCGCGTGCCTGCGCGTCGCGCGCGAGCGGGGGCTCGACATCACCATGGTGCTCAACACCCACGAGCACGCCGACCACACCGGCGGCAACGACCACGTCGTCGCGGCGACGGGCGCTGAGGTGATCGCGCACCAGGCCGCGGACATCCGGGGCGTCGACCGGCGCGTCGGCGCGGGCGACGTCGTGCGCGTCGGCCGCACCGTCGAGCTGTCGTGCCTGGACACGCCTGGTCACACGATGAGCCACGTCTGCCTGCTGGCGGCCGGCGCGGAGCCCGCGCTGTTCTCCGGCGACACGCTGTTCAACGCCGGCGCGGGCAACTGCCACAACGGGGGGCACCCCGAGGCCCTCTACGAGACCTTCGTTTCGCAGCTGTCCGTCCTGGACGACCGCGTGCGGCTCCTCCCAGGGCACGACTACCTGGTCGGCAACTTGCGCTTCACGCTCGACCGCGAGCCCGACAACAGCGCGGCCGCGGCGATGCTCGCCGATGTCGAGGGGCGCGACGGGGACGCCGCGCCCGTGCTCACGATCGGACAGGAAAAGGCGATCAACACGTTCTTCCGCCTGCGCAGCCCGTCCGTGGTCGAAGGGCTGCGCCGCAGCTTCGAAGGCCTGCCCGAAGACCCCGGCGCCAAGGATGTCTTCCTGCTGCTGCGCCAGCTCCGCAACCGCTGGTAGCAGGGGGCGTAGTGCGTCCACGCGGCCGGCGCGCGCGGCAAACGGCGGCAGCGCGCCTTGCGGAGTCGCCTCCTGGGTCCTAGCTTTCCGCCCCGCACGACGCCCATGCCGATGCACGCCCAAGAGATCGAAGCGCTCCTCCGCGCGGAGTTTCCCGACGCCGAGATCACGGTGGAGGGCGACGACGGCATGCACATGGCGGCGACCGTCGTCGACGAGCGCTTCCGCGACATGAACCGCGTCCAGCAGCAGCGCGCCGTCTACGCCGCGCTGAAGGGCAAGATGGACGGCTCGGACGGGGAGCTGCACGCGCTGCAGTTGACGACGCGGGCGCCCGCTTGAGACCAGCCGACACCAGACCGAACACCAGAACGAACAGGACCGACCGATGAGCGACATCCAGACGCAGATCAAGGAGACCGTCGAAGGCAGCGACGTCGTGCTCTTCATGAAGGGCACCAAGCTGATGCCCCAGTGCGGCTTCTCCAGCCGCGTCGCGGGCATCCTCGGCGGCCTGTCCGTAGCCTTCACCGACGTCAACGTGCTCGCCGACGAGGCCGTGCGCCAGGGCATCAAGGACTACTCGGACTGGCCGACGATCCCGCAGCTCTACGTGAAGGGAGAGTTCGTCGGCGGCTGCGACATCATCACGGAGATGACGCTGTCGGGAGAGCTCGACCAGTTGTTCGACAAGCACGGCGTCAGCTACGACAAGGCAGCCGCC
>JBERSB010000406.1:0-6354 GCA_041236755.1 Luminiphilus sp.
CTGCATCGACCTGATCGGCGGCCCGCGGCTCGAGGGCGACCCCGCCGTGGTCGAGGTGTTCCGCCCGAAGGGCAAGTGAGACGCCGTCCCGGATACGGGCGGAGGAGCTGCGTGCTGCGATGACCGAGAAGCTGACCAAGGATGAGTTCGTCGAGCTGCTGCGGCCGTTGGCCGAGGCGCTCCGAGAGCTGGACGTCGACGCGCCCGACGCAGGCCCGAGGGCTGACGCGATCGCCGCGTTCGACGGCGAGCAGATCGCAGCGATCCGCGCTGCCGCGACCGCGCACATGGACTCCGACTGGCTGCTGCCCAAGGAGGCCGGCGGCGTGCGCTTCGGCCGCGTCGCCAAGGACCTCGCGGGCTTCAGCGTCGACTGCGTCTGGATGAACGCGCCCGGCCCGCGCCACCGCCACCCCAACGGCGAGATCGACCTCTGCTTCGCGACGGCGGGGGCCGCGCGCTTCGACGGCAACCCAGAGGGCTGGGTCGTCTACGGCCGGGGCAGCGAGCACGTGCCGACGGTCACCGACGGCGAGATGCTCATCCTCTACTTCCTGCCCGGCGGCGCGATCGAGTTCTTGGGCTGAATCGAGTGCCCGGGGTGATCCGGGCGCTGCGGCTCGCGGCGCGCCGCGTCAGCGGCTGCCGCGCGCGCCCTGGCCGGGCACCGGCGGCTGCGGCGTCACCGGCTTGCCTGCGCGCACGCAGTCGAGCGCGCGCTGGATGCGGGCCGCGACGACGTCGGTCGGCGCCTGCGGCAGCCGCTTCTCCAGCCAGTCGATGGAGTCCTTGCCGCCGATGTTGCCGACCGCGTCCACGACGTGCCCGAGGAACAGCGGGTTCTGCTGCGCGAGCGGCGGGTTGTCGTAGAGCCGCTGGACCAGCTCGAGCGCGCGCGCGGTCTTGCGCCGGCCGAGCTCCTTCACGCAGTCCTGGATGGTGACCTGGTCGTGCTCCACGCGGTGCAGCAGCTGCATCAGCGTGTCCTCGGTCTGCGGGTCGTCGGTCTGCAGGTAGCGGCTCACGAAGTTGTTGAAGCCCGTGACAGCGACCGCTGCCTGGTCGGGGATCGCCATCCCGTAGCTGGCGGCGCGGTCGGTGTTCACGCCGCGCGAAGACTCGGTCAGCAGGATCTGGCGGAGCAGCTGACGCGCGAGGCGGATGTCCCGCTCGGTCATGATGCGGCACGCGAACCACCGCAGCCTCGGGTTCGGCATGCGCAGCCCGAGCATCACCTCCTTGACGATCTGCTTGCCCGCGGTGAGGTCGAGCCGGACGGCGACCTCCAGCAGCCACTTGGCCTCGTCGAAGTCCTTGCGCGGGTCGAGCTCGGCGAGCCGTTCGACGACCTCGGTCCAGGCGCGGTCCTTGCCGAGCGATTCGAAGGCCCGCAGGATCGCGACGATCTCCTTCTTGGCGTTCTCGTAGTCCGGCTCGGTGACGCGCGCGTCCGTCATCAGCGGCGCGTAGACGCGCAGCTTCTCGAGCAGCGCGGCTGCGCCCTGGCCCTCGGCGCGCTGCTCGAGGCGCATCCGGGTGACCTCGCCGAGGACCTCGCGCAGCTGGGTCTCGGATGCGGTCAGGCGTTCGGCCTGCGCGCGGAGCTGGCGCCCGTTGTCCCAGGCCTGGTATCCCGCGAAGGCGGTGGCGCCGAGCAGCGCGGTCAGCGCCAGGGTGGCTGCGCGCGAGCGTTGTGGGGGAGCGGTGGTCATCTCAGCGCAGGTTAGGCACGCCGCCCGGGGCAGTCACCACCTGTTCGATGTCGAACAGCTTGGTGTGTCGAACCGATCCCGCGCGCGCATCGATCGGCTCCGCACGTGGTCGTTGCAGCGGTCCTCTGAAGGTGCGCATGGGATGCAAGCACAGGATAAATAATAAGTTGTGGACGATCCGTGGTCCGGGCAAGGCCGGATGCGCCGGGCGCGGCATGATAGTTGTCCGACGACGAGGTGACCATGGTCTCGTTGCCTACATCCACAGGCCAACACCGATCTTGCAGCCTCTGCTGCAGTGTGCTTTCCTTGCCGGTCCTGAGCCCTCGTCGCCCAGGGCTTTCGATCTCCCCTCTCGATCGCCGAAAAGACGACGTGTGCCCCGGTCCTCTCGTGGCCGACCCGACCTCGCGGTCGCGTTGGTACCGGAGGATTCGTGCCCGTAGGATCCCTCTTCGTGGATTCCGATCCGTTGATGTCTCGGTCCCTAGTCTTCGTGCCGTCGCCCTCTGAAACGAACGAGGCCGTGCCTCTCGCTGCGGCTCTCTGCCTGGCGCGAACATGCCTCTCGGAGCCAACATGACAGCTGGTGTTTCCCGTTACTCGCTACTCGTTGCTCTCTTTGTGGTTGCGGTCACCGGCCTCGGCTGTGGCGGCGGCACCGAGGCGGTCGGCAGCACCGGCTTCGACTGTGGCACCAACGAAGGCGAGCCGAACGTGCTCTGCCTGCAGAGCTGCAACCTCGGCTGCTCGTCGACGGGCTGCGCGCAGACCGACATCGCGCAGAACGAAGTCATCGTGATGTTCTTCAGCGAGGACGTCGACCCCAACTCGGTCAACACCTCGTCGATCCGCTTCCGCACGCCCTCCGGCGACGAGCCGGTCGGCGAGTTCCTCGTCAACGACAACCGCGTCGAGTTCGTGCCGACGCTGTCGATCTCGGGCGGCCAGACCTTCTTCGGGTTCACGTCGGGCGAGACCTACACGATGACCATCATCGGCGGCCAGAACCAGAGCAACATCGTGCGCGGCACGTCGGGCCGGCCGTTCGGCGAGACGCTGGTCTGCACGCTGCAGTCGAGCAAAGGCATCATCGACCTCAACGGCGTGCCGCCGAGCGCGACGCTGATCTCTCCGACCAACCTCGAAGCAGCGCCTCTCGATAGCGAGATCGTGCTCGAGTTCAACGAGCTGATCGACGCGACGCCGTTCCTCAGCGGCACGCAGAGCCCGGTCGAGTACTCCGTCCGCAGGACCCGGCCCGACGGCAACGGAGGCACCGAATGCGACCCTGCCTCGCAGCCGCAGCCGCTGGCGGGTTCGCAGTCGCTCAGCTTCGACGCCGCGCGCGGCGTGTCGCTGCTCGCGTTCTCTCCCGCGCAGTTGCTGCCGGGCAACGTCTGCATCGAGATCAGCGTGACCAACGGGGTCACCGACCTCTCGGGGCGGACCGCCCAGCCGCAGGTGTTCGCGTTCAAGACGATCGTGGTCCCGCTGACCAACTTCGAGATCGTCGAGGAGTTCGCGGACGACAGCCAGCTCGACGCCGAGAGCTCCGGCGGGCAGTGGGGCGGCGGCTTCGCGACGTTTGCCCAGATCGGCGGCGACGGCCGGCACGGCGAGTTCTCGATCGACCTCGCGTTCGACACCGAGACGATCGTCGACGGCCGCCGCGTGTTCGAGCTGAACACCGACAACACGCTGATCCCGCCGGAGAACGGCACCTCCGGCGGCGCCCAGACCGTGACCACCGGCCGCTACTTCTTCTCCAAGATGGTGGTGCCCGGTGACGTGCGCCTGCGCTTTGTCGGCACGTCGGCGCCGGTCATCACGGTCGCAGGCCGCTTCGACATCCAGGGCGACATCGAGGTCAACGGCGTCTCGGTGACCGACTCGCACAGCGGCACGCTCAACCTCGGCCAGCAGGGCGCTGCAGGCGGCATCTTCGGCGGCGCCGGCGGCAACGGCGGCAACAAATGCCTGGGCACCGGCCCCGGCGCGGGCCAGTTCGACGGCAGCGACGGCGACGACGTCAACGTGCTCGGCGGCCACGCCTACTCCAGCGCTCGCGCCGGCACCGGCGGCCAGGGCTCGGTGCTCTACCCGGCCTCGGGTCTGAACGCCGACCAGCAGTTCGGCACCACAAGCGGCCTCGCCTACTGCCTCTCGGCAGCCGCGGGCGGCAGCGGCGGCGGCCTCTACGGCCCCGGCGACGACGGCCGCGTGCTCAACATCTTCAGCGGCACCACGCCGGTTTCGACCCCGAGCCAGTACATGGGGCCGCCTGCGCCTGCGGGCGTGGCCTTCACGCTGGTCCCGTACCCGCCGGCGACTGGTCTGCAGCAGAGCTCTGAGCACTTCCTCGTCGGCGGTGCGGGCGGCGGCGGCGCCGCGAGCAACTGCAGCTTGTCCCTGAGCCTCGCCAAGAGCTGGGCCTCGGGTGCCGGCGGTGCCGGCGGCGGCGGCGCGATGGCGCTGCGCGCGGGCGGCTCGCTCCGCGTGGCGCCGACCGGTCGCCTGCTCGCGGTCGGCGGCAACGCCTACGACTACATCGGCGCGTCGGCCGGCGCCCAGGTCGCGCCGGCGGGCGGCGGCTCGGGTGGCTCGATCATCCTGCAGGCAGCTGGCGACTCGGATCTGGGCGGCTCGATCGACGTGCGCGGCGGCAACGGCGGCTTCTTCCGCCGCCAGGGCGGCGCCGGCATCTTCCCGAACTCGGGCGTGATCGAGATCCAGGGCGGCAACGGCGGCCCGGGCTTCGTGCGCTTCGAGAAGCCGACGACGCCCGACATCAGCGAGCTGAGCTCGATGAGCCCGCCGCCGACGGCCGAGAACGTCGGCGCGCTCGGCGAGGTCGACGGCCTCGTGAGCGTGCGCTCGTTCTACTACTCGACCGGGCTGATCTTCGGCCCCGAGTTCAGCCACTACGTCATCGAGGCGACCGTCGACGGCGCGCCGATGGTGTTCAGCGACGACCCGACGATCTCGACGATGCCTGCAGCCGCCGGCGCGCCGGTCCAGGCGCTCTGGCAGGCGGCCAACCTCGACGTCGTGACCGGCGAGGTCCTCAACCCGGTGCCGCGCCCCTGGCGCACCTCGGTGCGCAGCAGCGCTGGCGAAGTCGGCATCGCGTCCGACGCGCTGCACGGCTACCGCTTCATGCTCTTCGCCGACCGCGCGGTCGCGACCGAGATCGTCGTCAACAAGGTCACCGTCGTCTACCGCAACTGATCCGGCCCAGCTGCCGTCGGCCTGCCCCCGAAGTCCCCACTTCGACCCCACCTGCATCATCATGCGCACCGCCCTCTCCATCTCGTTCTTCGTCACCACGTTGGTGCTCGCCGGCTGCGGCTCCGGCGAAGCCACCGGCGGATCGTTCCGCGTAGGCTGCACGACCGGCGCGGACTTCTGTGTCGTGGACTGCTCCCTCGTCTGCTCACAGACCAGCGGCGGGTGCGGCGTGACGAACATCGCCGAGAACGAGCGTATCCGCTGGACGTTCTCCGACGCCGTCGATCCGGCGTCGGTCACCGGCAGCAGCATCTCGATCCGCACCGCGGGCGGCGTCCCGCCGGCGGGGGGCTTCGAGGTCAACGGCGCGACGGTCGTGTTCGTGCCGCGCGTCACGACGACGGGCGCTTCGAGCACCTTCGGCTTCAAGCGCAACGAGAGCTACATCATCACGCTGGCAGGCGGCAACTCGATCGCGCAGAGCGTCAAGAGCCTCTCGGGTGCGGGCCTGTCCCGCGAGCGTTCCTGCACGGTCATCGCGTCGGAGGGTATCCGCGACGAAGACCAGCTGCCGCCGACCGTCGACCTGATCGCGCCGACCGTGCTGGTCAACGCGGCCGTCAACCCGACCGTCGTGCTGCGGTTCTCCGAGCTGATCGACACCACGCCGCTGCTGGTGCCGCTCAGTGAAGCCTCGCCGATCCGCGTAGTCCTGCGCGGCCAGTTGCCCAACGGCCTGTGCGACTCCGAAGCCGAGGGCATCTCGCTCGGCGGGCTGGTCCAGCTCTCGACCGAGCTGGTCGGCCAGCGCGAGGTGACGGTGGTCACCTACACGCCGCCCGTGCAGCTGCCCGGCGAGTCGTGCATCACCGTCCGCGTCACGGCGGACCTGCGCGACCTGTCCGGCCGCTCGGCGGTCCCGGCCAAGTTCGAGATCCTGACGCGTGAAGGCATCTCGACCCCGATCGAGATCACCGAGTCGTTCCAGAGCAACGCGCAGCAGGAGCCCGTGATCTCCGGCGGCAACTGGGGCGGCGCGGCCGGCCCGGGCGCGCGCCCCGGCCTGATCGGCAGCGACGGCCGCCACGGCTCCTTCGACCCGGCGCTCGGCAACCCGATCGGCGGCAACACGTTCGAGTGGAATACGGACACGTTCGTGATCCCTTCGTCGTCGTCGCTGACGGGGCAAGAGTACACCGTCACGGACGGACGCTTCTTCTTCACGGACTTCATCGTCCCCGAGGGCACGACGATCCGCTTCACCGGCACGGTGCCGCCTGTCGTCCGCGTGCGCGGCGACGTCGAGATCGCGGGCCGGATCGACGTCAACGGCTCGGACCTGCCATTCGTCCTGAACGCGCAGGGACAGCGGGCCTCGATCTATGACGCGCGCACCGGCACTTCGAGCCAG
>JBERSB010000407.1:0-3984 GCA_041236755.1 Luminiphilus sp.
AGCGTCATCAACAGCACGGCACCGCTGCCGCAGACGAACGCGCGGCGCCAGGTAGCCGTCACGCAGGCGAACCCGAGCGCCACGGCGGCCACGCCCGCCGGCCGCCAGTCGGGGCCGTCGCCGGCAGCGCGCAGCAGCCACGCGTCCACAGCCAGCGCGCCGGTCATCGCGAGCGGCACCCACAGGCCGGGGAGCGCCTGCGCAGCCCTTCGCAAGCCCCACCACAAGAGCGCGACCACAGACCAGCCGAGCCCGAGGAGGAGCACGGCCGCCTCGAAGCTCCAGCCGGCGCGCAGCGGCGACGACAGCAGCCACGGCAGCGCGGCGCAGAGAACGACCTCGGCGGGGACCGCGATCGCCGCCGGCAGCGCGCGCAGATCGAAGGCTGCGCCGAACGCGCCGGCGAGCAGCAGCAGCCACCACAGCGCGGGCCGCGGCGGGCCGTGCAGCAGGTCGAGCTGCCACGGCCAGGGCGGCAGGCCGCCGTCCAGCGCCAGCGGCACACACACCGCGACCGCCAGCGCCAGCGCGAGCCAGCGGGGCCCGCCGACGCCGACGAGCAGCAGCACCGCCGCGACCGCCGGCAGCGCGCCGAACAACAGCCACTGCACCACGTCCACGCGCGGACTCTACCCATCGTGGCAGCGCGAGCTAGGCTGCACGGCGGATGTCCCTGGCCACGATCACCTCGCTCCGGCGCAGCCTCCAGGAGTGGGCGCAGCGCCCGGGCAACGTGCGGTTCCTCCGCGACGATCAGGAGACCCAGCTCCGGCGCGGCCTCGCTGAGCCGGCGCGGCGCGCGCAGGCGCACGTGGCGGGCTGGATGCTCGGCACCTGGCACCTGGGCAACGGCATGCACCGCCTCCTCGACGGCGACGCAGGCGGCTTCGACGAGGCACGGCAGGGACAGACGCTGCGAAGAGCGTCGCTGCTCGCGCGCGCGGCCGCGCCCGTCGCCAAGCGGGGCCGACGCGGCGAGAAGGTGCGTCTGCCGTTCTCGCTGCTGCACGGCGCGTGGACCGCGCTGCTCGGCCTCTCGCTGAACGACCCGGGCGCCGAGCCGCTCTACGAGCTGCTGCTCGGCCTCCCCGACATCGCGTTCTCGGAGAAGGACAGCCTGCCGTTCTTCACGCGCGAGCTGCTCGCGCTCCGCTCGGGCAGGCGCGTCAACCGCTCGTCGCGCCTCGGGCCCTACGAAGAGGTCATGCAGCGCTGGCGGGGAGACGAGCGACTGCTCGCGCGCGCGCTCGCCGACGCGCTCGACTGGCACCTGCAGCGGACGCGAGGTCCCGGCGCGGACTTCGACGATCCGGCCTGCCGCCTCTACCCGATCGAGGTGCTCGCGGTGTGCAGCGTGCGCGCGTGGCTCGAGCTGCCGACGCCGAAGATCGACCACCCGCTGATGCACGGCAACCTCGGCAAGATGCGGGCGCGCACGTCCTGGCCCCAGCACGACCTCGCGCGCCGCCTCGAGCGGCTGGCCTAGCGCTCAGCGTCGCAGCCGCGCGAGCAGCCCGGCGAGCTGCTCGTCGTATGCGTCGGGGTCGGCGCGGAACGCCTTGCCGTGGCCGACTCCCGGGACCTGCCACAGCTGCTTCGTGCCTTCGTGCTGCGGCATGCGCCGGTAGAAGTTCTCGACCGTGCGCGGCGGCGCGCGGTCGTCGAGGTCCTCACCGATCACCAGCACGGGCAGGTCGTGCGGCAGCGTCGCGACCACCTCGATCGGCCGCACGTCCGCGAACGAGAAGCTCGACCACGCGCCGATCGCGGTCACGATCAGCGACCGCCACGGCTCGACCATGTAGAACGACGAGCGACGGTCGCCCGGACGCTGGAAGGTCATCATCCGGTGCGCCGCCGCCGTCAGGTCGTCGATCGGCGCGTCGAGCACCACGCCCGCCACGTCGTCGATCCGGGGCAGCGCGAGGCTCACCGCGATCGTCCCGAGGCTGACGCCGAACAGCACGAGCGGCCTTCGCCCCGTCCCCGGCTGCGCCCGCACGTACTCGACCACGGAGACCAGGTCGTCGCTCTCGCGCAGTCCGCCCGTGAACGGCGCGCGGCTGCTGCCGCCGTGGTTGCGCTGGTCGACGAGCCAGCACTCGCCGCCGCGCTGCCGGAGCATCCTGGCGACGGGCTCGAGCTCCATCGACGAGCGGAACATGCCGTGCACCAGGACTGCGACGAACTCCGGCTCGGGCGCGATCGGCTCGACGCGGTAGGCGCAGATCGTCACGCCGTCGCCCGCCGCGATCTCGTGCCTCCTGCCGGCGACAGCCGCGAGCGTCGCCTCGTCGAGCGCGGGGCCGCCCGCCTTGCGCTCGGCGCGCAGCGTGCTGGTGGTCTGCACCTGCAGCTCTCCCGACGGCAGCACGCGCGGGCCCGCGTAGCTGCTCTCGTCGCCGCGCGTGCCGATCACGCGCGAGCCCACGTAGCCGATCGCTGCCGGGAAGGTCACGAACAGGTGCAGCGGGAACAGCCCGAGATGCAGCCAAAGCACGACGCGCCAGTAGCGCCGCTGCGGCCGCCCGAGCAGCCACAGCACGAGGCCCGCGGCGAGCGCGAGCGCGACGGTCGGCAGCGTCAGCACGGCCGCAGCGATCAGCGGGAAGGTCACGATCCCTCCTCACGGAACGCGCCCCGGCCGGCCGGGAGCAGGCCCGCTTCGCGACCTCGGCGCAGCAGCTCGTCGACCGCGCCGCGGCCGACGTCGCCGAGATCGACGCTGAAGTCGTTGACGTAGAGCGCGATGTGCCGATCGCAGACGTCGTCGGCCATCTCCTGCGCGTGGCTCCGGATCCAGGGGCGCGGTCGCTCAGGATGCGCGCGCGCGAAGCGCACGGACGCGCGGAGCGACCGCTCCACGGCGTCGTGCACCGCCGGGTCGAGGTCGCGGCGCGCGGCGATGACGCCGAGCGGCAGCGGCCCCCCGGTCTCCTGCTCCCAGAGCACGCCGAGGTCACAGAGCTCGCGCAGGCCGTGGGCGCCGAACGTGAACCGGCTCTCGTGGATCACGAGGCCCGCGTCGCACGCGCCGCTCTCTACAGCCGGCATGACCTCGTCGAAGCGCATCGCGACGACCTCGCGCGGCGCCGGCAGCAGGCTCGACATCAGCAGGAACGCCGTTGTGTGCCGACCGGGGACCGCTACCCGCGCGTCCGCCAGCCGCTCCAGAGAGAGCTCCGGGTCGCGCGCGACGACGAGCGGGCCGACGCCGAACCCGAGCGCCGCGCCGCTGCCCAGCACGGCGTAGTCGTCGACGCAGCGCGCCAGCGCCGGCAGGCTCAGCTTGGTGACCTCCAGCGGGTCGTCGCCTCGGACCGCGCGCTCGTTGAGCGCCTCGATGTCGGCCATCACGGGCTCGAGCGGCGCGCCGCCGTCGACCTCGCCGTGCACCGCCGCCCAGAACGCGAACGTGTCGTTCGGGCACGGAGAGAAGCCGAAGCGAAGGACGCCGCTCACGCGCCTGAGGCTATCGGAGGTGACGCCGCGCCTCCATCACTGCGCGCGCACGCGCAGCCACGCGGCGTCGATCTTCGCCGCCCCGTTCACCTCGCCGCGGACCCACGCGCGGTCCACGCCCGGCTGCACCTCTGCGAGCGGGATCGGCGCGCTCCCGCCGCCGCGGCGCGCGCGGCGTTCGATGTACGTGGCCGCGTCCACCAGGACCTCGACCGAAGTGACGGACTGTCCCTGGATCATGTACGCGCCCTCGCGCGCCTCGAGCACGAGAACGCCTTGCACGAGGTCCACCGAAGCGACGTCGCCCACCCACTGCTGCAGCGGCAGGCCGTGTCCGGCCGCGGGCACGACGACCTGCTCGGCGACGTACTCGTCGAGGCCCGGCAGCCCGAGGTCGCGCGAGCGCCACCGCACCGTCGCGAGCCGGCCGGCGGTCACCGCGCTCAGCGTGATGCCCGCGCCGTTCGGACGCTCCAGCGCCGCCGCCGAGGCGCGCACCAGGATGTCGTCGGGCGTCTGCAG
>JBERSB010000408.1:0-9469 GCA_041236755.1 Luminiphilus sp.
GACGCCGACAGCGCCACGGTCATCGCCGCGCGTCTGCCGAACCGGTCCGAGATGCGGCCCCAAAACGGCGCGGTCAGCAGCTGCGCGACCGTGAACGAGGTCACCACCAGCCCCGTAAGGAAGCCCACGCCGATCTCGAGGCCGAACAGCGTCTCGCCGTTCTCGTGGAACAGCTTCACGTAGTAGGGCACCAGCGGGATGACGAGGAACAGCCCGGCCATGTCGACGAAGGCCGTGAGCATCAGCACCAGCAGGTTGGCGGGCGCGTTGCGCAGCTCGCGCGCCAGCACGACCACGAGCGCGAGGCCCACCCATGGCATCACCTGCTCGACGATGGCGAGGTCGACGGGCGCGTCGGCAGCCGACAGCATGCTCAGGCGTCGGCCTCTCGCGCGACGGGCGCTGCCGCGGCGGCGTCGAGGATCGCGGCCTTGAGGTCTGCCATGTCGACCAGGTCGCTCTGCAGCTTCGCGGCGAGACGCTGCTCGGCGTCGGCCTCGTCGATCCACATCGCCACCTCCGAGGCGTGGCCGCTGCGGTGCGGGTCCCGGCCGAGGCCGTGCAGGACGAAGTCCTGCAACAGCGCGACGGGTGCCGGGTAGACCGCCGCCGAACGCAGCCGCTTCTGCAGGTCCACCAGGCGCCCTTCTATCGCGGGGTCCGCCTCGCTCGAGAACGCGTGCTCTTCGTGCCAGCGACGCAGCCCCTGGCCGAAGTGCAGCAGCGGCGTGCGCGCCGGCAGCGGCGCCGTCAGCTCGCGGAACGCCCGCCACTCGTCTTCTCGCGACGTCGGGATCGCGTAGCGGAACGCGCCGTCGGACGTCGCGGGGAACAGCGATCCGAACGCGAGCACCCGGTCGGCGAACGGATCTGCGAGCACGTGCAGGATCGCCGCGCGATCGAGCTGGTCGACGACAGGACGCGCGTCCACGACCGGCTGGCCCATGAGGCGCGCCTGGGCGCCGCGGCGGAGCCGACGCACCAACGTGCTGTCGAGGTTGCCGCGCGCGCGCGCGTTGTCGGGGTGGAAGGTCGCGAGGTCTTCGACCGTCGCGCAGCCGGCACCCTCGAGGATGGCGCGCGCGCCGTGGCTCATGCCCTGCACGAGCGACAGGTCACCGCGCGCCTCAAGCTCCGGCACGCACCGCTGGTCGTGGTAGCAGCTGCTGCAGCCCAGCTGCAGGAACGGCCGCGAGCCTTCGGACGACGCGCGCATCCGGCGCAGCTCGCCGACCACCTCGTCGCACGCGGCGACGTAGTCGCGCACCTCGAAGCGCTCCTCGCGCCCGTCCTTCAAGATGATGCCGCCGTGCGTCGGCAGCCTGCCCTGCACGCCGTCGAGCAGCTGCGCGTAGAAGACCACCTGCAGGATCTGGTCCGCGCGCGTGCGCCCCGACGTCTTCACGTCGAGCACCTCGTAGTGGTGGTCGCCGAGCGCGCTCTCGCCGTCGACCTTGCGCAACAGGTCGGGCAAGCCGAGCCGGTCCTCGTCGCCGAGCACGGCCTGGTGGATCAGCGGCGCACCCTCGCGCAGCAGCGCGAGCGTCGCCGCGGCGCCGGCCTCGAAGTCCCGTTCGGGATAGCTCGGAGCGACCGCGTCGAGCCCCGCGACGTAGACGTCCTCGAAGTCGCGTCCGCGTCGCGCCGCGAACTCCTCCCACCGATGGGCCGGCCGGCGCTCGGAGCGCGGCAGGTGCAGATCCAGCGCGGCGAGGTGCGGGCACTTCACGAACGAGTAGACGTGGGTGCCGGTTATCCGCCGCATCCCCGCACCATACGACGCGCAGCTACGAGGTCGAGACGACGACTGGCGTGGCCGCAGCGTGGAAAACTCGTTGAGAACCGGGATACCGCCGGACGTCCATTGACTCGCTGCACCACTCAAGCCACACTGCTGCATGTACTTCGAGCCAGAAAAGTCTCTGGAAAGCTCGCCTGAGGCGGACCCGCCCACCGAGCCTACGCCGCTCGCAGCGGCGCCCGAGACCCTCCGAGCGGCGCTGGAGAAGCGCGGCTTCGAGCAGCTCACGCCCGTTCAGGAAGCCGTCGCCAACGCCGACGACGGCCGTCGCGACCTCCGCATCTCGTCGCAAACCGGCTCCGGCAAGACGGTTGCGATCGGCTTTGCGCTGCAGGCAGCGCTCGAAGACGCCGACCGCCTGGGGCCCACGACCCTGCTCATCGCGCCCACGCGCGAGCTGGCGATGCAGGTGCGCGACGAGCTCTCCTGGCTGTTCGCGGGCATGCGCGACGTGCGCTGCGAAGTCGTGACCGGCGGCACCAACCTGGACCGCGAGCGCATCCGGCTCGCGCGCAAGCCCGCGGTCCTGGTCGGCACGCCCGGCCGACTGCTGGACCACCTCCGCCGCGGCGGCCTCGACGTCTCGAGCGTCAGGCAGCTGGTGCTCGACGAAGCCGACCAGATGCTGGACCTCGGCTTCAAGGACGAGCTCGACGGCATCCTCAAACAGCTCCCTGCCGAGCGGCGCACCCACCTCGTCTCCGCGACCTTCCCGCGCGCCGTGCTCGAGCTCGCAGACCGCTTCCAGAACGAGCCGCTGCAGATCGCCGGCACGGACCCGGCTGAGGCGCACGCCGACATCGAGCACATCGCCTGCCGCATCGGCGGACGCGAGCACTACCAGGCGACGGTCAACCTCCTGCTGATGGCCGGCGACGAACGCACGCTCGTGTTCGTGCGCACGCGCGAGGAGACCGCGCGCATGGCCGACAAGCTCGCCGCTGACGGCTTCGCCGCGATGCCGCTGAACGGCGACCTCGCGCAGGCACAGCGCACGCGCACGCTGAACGCGTTCCGCAACGGCGCGGTCCGCGTGCTCGTCGCGACCGACGTTGCCGCGCGCGGTATCGACGTGCCCGCCGTTACGATGGTCATCCACGTCGACCTGCCGATCGACGCGGCCACCTACGTGCACCGCAGCGGCCGGACCGGACGCGCCGGCCAGAAGGGCCGCAGCGTGCTGCTCGTGCCCAAGTCGCGCGCGGGCCGCAGCAACCGCATGTTCGCCCACCTCGGCCTACAGCCGCGGTGGATGTGGCCGCCGACGCCGCAGCACATCGCCAACAAGCACCTCGAGCGCGCCGAGGCCGAGGCCACCGTCACGCTGTCGGCGGGCTCTGCCGCCACGCCCGACCAGCGCGCGATCGCGGCGCGCCTGCTCCAGGAGCGCGACCCGATCGAGGTCGTCGCGATCCTGCTCAACAAGGCCGTGCAGCCGCCGCGCGCGCCGTTCGACCTGATGCCGCCGCAGCAGCCCGAGCCTGACGCGGCGCGCGAGACCCGACCGCTGAACGAAGCCCGCCGCGGACAGCCCGGCGCGAAGCCCTCGTGGCAGCAGGGCGAGCCCGAGCACGCCAAGCGGCCGGAGCGAGGCTTCGTGCGCTTCCGCATCAACTGGGGCTTCCGTCAGGGCGCCAACCCGCGGCGCGTGCTCGCGCACGTCTGCAGGCGCGGGGCCGTCGACAGCAGCGCCGTCGGCTCGATCTCGATGGACGCGACGTCGACGACCTTCGAAGTGGCGGCCGAGGCCGCAGACGAGTTCGCGAAGCGCGTCCAGCGGCGCGACACGCGCGACCCGCACCTCGTGATCCACCGCGAGACCTTCGGCCGCGGACCGCGTCAGGGCTTCGGCGCGACGCGGACGAAGCAGTCCAGGTAGGCCGCGCCGAGCCCGAGGTCGGTCGGGACCGCGCGGATCAGCGCGTTGGCGCTGTGACCCCGGTCGTAGTGGCCGCCCTTCGGCATGATCGCGACGTCCTGCCGCTGCGAGTCGTCGAGCCGCACCTCGGCCTCGACCTCGCCGATCGGACTGACGACGCGCACGACGTCGCCGGCGGCGACGTCGGGCAGGACCGCCGGGTGCAGCACGATCCACGGCCGGTCGCCCAGCCCGCGGCCCGACCACTGCGACGCCTGGCTCTTGGCGGTCGAGTTGGAGAACAGCCAGAGCGGCGCGCTGCCGCCTGCGATCGCTGCCGGCGCTGCGACCTCGGGGTCAGCCGGCGCTTCGTGGATCAGCTGCACGCGGCCGTTGGGCGTCTGCACCCGGCCGTCCTCGAACAGACGCGGCCGCGCGACCGGGCTGCGCACCGCGCCGCCCGCACGCAGCGCGTCGAGGTCGAGGCCGTCTGCAGCCACCGGCGCGAGCGCCGCGCGCTTGAGGTCGTCGACGCTGCCCTGCGGGTAGTCGCCGAGTCCGAGGCGAACGGCGAGGTCCTGGAAGATCTGCACCTCGTGGCGCACGCCTTGGGGCATGTCCACGACGGGCCGTGACTCGGAGACCCAGTGGTGGCCGTAGGCGCCGAGAAGGTCGCTGTCTTCGAGCAGCGTGGGCACCGGCAGCACCACGTCGGCGCGCCGCGCGGTGTCGGTCATCAGGCAGTCTGCGACGACAACGAACTCGGTCGCCTCGATCGCTTCGGCGACCCGGCTCGCGCCCGGCAGCATCGCGATCGGGTTTCCCGCGGTGACCCAGAGGACGCGCACCCGCGGCGCGCGGGCCGCGAGCAGGTCGTCGCCCAGCAGCGGCTCGCGGATCACGCGCGGGTGCTCCACCGGCGGGCCGAACGGCGCGAACGGACGCCGCCGGCCGAAGTAGAACGACACGCCGCCGCCGCCGCAGAACAGGTTGCCGCTGACCGCAGACAGCGCGTCCAGCGCGCGCACGATGGCGCCGCCCCGCTGCCGTCGCTGCATGCCCCAGCCGACCAGTATCGCCGCGGGCCCCGACGCAAAGCGCGCCGCGAGCGCGCGCACCGACGCCGTCTCGACGCCGGAGGCCGCTGCCCACTCCTCGACGGTGCGGCGCCCGACGAGCGCGCGCAGGCCTTCGAGGTCGTCGCAGAACTCGTGCGCGCGCGGGTCGATCTCGTCGCCGTCGAACAGGCAGCGCAGCACGCCCATGACCAGCTCGAAGTCCCGGCCGGGCTCGGGCTGCAGCGTGACGTCCGCCAGCGACGTCGACTCGTGGCGGATCGGGTCCACGGAGACGATCTCGGCCCCGCGAAGGCGGGCCTCCTTGAGCACCGGCACGAGGTGCACGTTGCTGACCTTGGGGTTCTTGCCCCACAGCACGATGTGCTTGCTCTCCAGCAGGTCGAACAGGTCGTTGCTGTCGCTGACGCCGAGGTCGTGCAGCTGCGCTGCCTCACCCGCGCCCGAGCAGATGTCGCCCACCTTGGTCGCGCACGGACCGAGCTGGTCGAAGAACAGGTCGGTGAGGTGCTTGAGGATCCCGAGCGAGCCGCCCGAGCGATAGTGGAAGATCGCGGCCGGCCCCGACTCGTCGCGCACCACCCGCAGCTTGTCGGCGACGAGCCCGAGCGCGTCGTCCCAGGTCGCCGGCTGCAGCGCGCCGTCGCGGCGCACCAGCGGCTGCGTGACGCGGGCGCCCGAAGCGGCCAACTCGGGGAACCGGCTGGTGCGGAAGCACAGGAAGCCCTTGGTCACCGGATGGTCCGGGTCGCCTTGCAGGCGCTTGACCACGCCGTCCTCGACGGTCGCCACGATCCCGCACGCGTCGGGGCAGTCGCGGTTGCAGGTGGTGCGGACCTGGTGCTCGGCCATGGCAGCCCTTGAGCATCGTTGGAGCAGCCACGGCCGCAAGCCGCTAGTGATCGCATTTTGCCGCCGGGCGCGGTTTGCTGGGCGCGATGAGCCCCGCGGACGTGGTGGTGATCGGCGGCGGGCTGCGCGGGATGCGCGCGGCCGCGCGCGCCATGGACGCCCAACCGTCCGCGACCGTGCTGTGCGTCGATACCGCGGCTTCGCCCGGCGACGACGTGCAGAGCCAGCGCAGCAACGGCTTCGTCTGCGAGTTGGGGCCGTTCGCCTTCACGCAGGAAGAGGTCGAGGCCTGGCTCGAGCCCCTGCGCACGCGGCCGCGCGTCGTCACAGCCGCGACCGAGACCGGCTGGCTGTTCGACGGCAAGGAGCGACGGCAGCTGCGCGTCGAGCCGACGCCGTGCTCGTTCGCGACGGGCTGCGAGGAGGTCGTGCAGGCCTACCGGCGCCAGCTCGGCGACGCGCTGCGGCTGGGTCGCGAGGTCGTCGCCGTGCGCCCGAGAGACGGTGCAGGCTTCGCGGTCGAGCTCGGCGGCGAGGTGCCCTTCGAAGTGGAGACCGACCAAGTGATCGTGGCGACGTCCGCGTCGGCGGCGTGCCGGTTCCTCGAGCCGTTCGAGCCCGAGCTCTCGCAGGTCGCGGCGCGCACGACGCGTGAGACCCGCGCCTTCGTCTGGCTGGGCTGCGTCGCGAAGCAGGCGCCCGAACTCGTCGGCTACGGCGTGCTGCCCCATCCGTCGCTCGACGGCCCGGTCGCCGAGATGATCTTCTGCACCGAGGTGTTCCCGAACCGCGCGATGCCCGAGCGCGCGCTGGTGCGCGTGGAGTTCGCCGCAGCCGACCTACCCGAAGACGACGCCACGCTCGAAGACGTCGCGGAGGCGCAGCTGCGTCGCTGGACCGGCACCGGCGCGCCCTTCGGCTTCCGCAAGACGCACCGCTTCACGACGCGCGCGCCCGACGGCGACGCGACCGAGTGCGCGACGCGCGTCGCCGAGATCCTCACGCGGGTCCCGGGCTTGTCCGCAGCGCCGTGAACCAACGGACCGCGCTGGCCTACCACCACGCCGCGCCGCTCAGGAGCGGCCGGTCTTCTTGACCATGCGCTGCAGGAACTCGGTCCACTTGCCGGGCCAGGCGCCGAAGCCTCCTGACAGCGCGAACTCGCCCACCTTCTCGCCGGTGGTCGGGTCGACCATGACGAAGTAGGGGTTGGTCTTGACGCCCGCGAGCTCGGCCTGCGCCTTGCGGTTGTTGGCGAATTGCTCGTCCGTCAGGTGCTTCTGCGAGTCGGTGTGAAGTCGGGCTTCTACCAGGTGCTGCTTCATGAGCGAGGCGACCGCCTGCTCCAGGAAGATGTTGTCTTCCATGATCCGGCAGCTGTTTCAGTTGAAGCCGGTGAAGTTGTAGAGGACGAGTTTGCCGTCGGCCTTGGCGACCTCGACGGCCTTCTGCGGGTCGTCCTTGACGACCACGTGGCCCTCGACTTTCGGGCCACCGCCCTCGCCCTTCATGACGATGCGGTTGGTGTAGGCCGGCACAAAGCCGGTCATGATCTTGTCCATCCGGTTGCCCATCGCCCCGAACAGGAAGTAGGCCGCTAGCAGCGTGACGATCATGCCGCCGGCCATGCGGCCGCTGCTCACGCCGATGCTCGGTGTGCCGGCCTTGCGGATGACGCCGAACAGGTAGAGCGCCCACAAGCCGAAGATCGCGGCCCAGAGCATCAGGAACAGCTCGCGCGGCAGGGCGTCCCAGCCGAACGCGATGTCGACCATCGACACGAACTTGAACGCCGCTGCGAGCTCGACGAAGCCGAGCGAGATCTTCAGCGTCTCCATCCACTCGCCCGACTTGGGCATCGCCTTGACCTTGCCCGGCATCAGCGAGAGCCACATGAACGGGATCGCCATCGTCAGGCCGAAGATGCCCATGCCGACCGCGACCTTGGTCGTGCCGTGCTTGGCGATGCCGCCGATCAGCGAGCCGACGATCGGCGCGGTGCAGGTGAACGAAGTGAGCACGAGCGTCGCGCCCATGAAGAACACGCCCGACAGCCCGCCGAGCGTGATGCCTGAGCCCCGGCTCGGCGCGCCCGCGGCGGACATCTGCGCCTTGGTCGCGAGCCGCTGCAGGAACTGCGGCGGGTTGAGGTTGACCCAGCCGAACAGCACCGCGGCGAAGAAGAAGAACATCACGCCGATGATGGTGTTGGTCGCCCAGTGGTTGACGACGTCGATGATCACCGCAGACAAAGCGACCCCGACGAACACGAACATCGCGATGATCCCGAGCCCGTAGGTGATCGTCAGCGGCAGCACGTTGCCGCCCGCCTTCTCCGCCTGCTTGGTGAAGAAGCTGAAGGTGATCGGGATCATCGGGTATGTGCACGGCATCGCGAGCGCGAACAGGCCGCCGCCGATGCACGCGAGGATCAGCGCCCACCAGCTGCCGAACGGGTCGTCCGGATCGACGAACGCGGACTCCGCGGCGCCTCCTTGCTCGGGCGCGTCGGTCATGTCCGCGCGCGCAGCGCCCGCCTCGATCGTCAGAGTCGCCTCGTACTCGGCCTCCGCCGGCGGATCACAGCCGACCTCGTTGCAGATCTGGTAATCCAGCACGCCGCCGATCGTGACGTCGCGCGGCTCGGCGCCGGCGGGCACCCGGAAGGCCTGCCGGACCTCGAAGTGGTGCGGCAGCTGGTACTGGATCGTGTCGAAGACCTCGACCGGTTCCCCCGGCGGGACCACCGCTTCGCCTTCGAACTCGAGGCTGCCGACGTCCTGCTTGTCCTGCGCGTACTCGACCGGGATCTGCCCGGTCTCCTTGGTCCCGTAGGCGTGCCAGCCGTCGACCACGTCGACCTCGAGGACCAGGGTCACGACCTCGCCGGCGCGCGCCGTCCCCGGCTCGAACGACGCGGTCACCGTGACCTTCTCGTCGCCCTCGAGCATCAGGCCCGGCACCGTCCCCAGACCGGGCACCGCGACCGGCGGCGGTGGCGGCGGCTCCTGCGCCGCGCCGCTCCCGGCTCCCTGGCCGCTCCCGGCTTGCTGGACCGCGCCCTTCGCCGTGAACTTCGCCGTGTTCGGCTGCTCGCAGCTGCCCTGCTCGCAGATCTGGTAGCCGAGCCCGCCCTGCACGCGCAGCTCGCCGGTCGCGCCCGCTGCGACCTCGAGCGGCACGGTCACCTGGAACGACTGCGGCAGCGGGAACGTCGTGCCGTAGGGCGAGATCTCGGGGATGCCCGGCGGGATCGCGGCCGGCCCCGCCAGCTTCAGCCCTGTCAGCTCCAGCTCGGCAGTCTCCAGCGATACCGGGATGTTGCCCGTCTCACTGGTCCCGTAGGCGTGCCACCCGGCCGCCGTCGTCGCGCGCAGCACCAGCACCACGGCCTCGCCGGGCGCCGCCGACGCAGGCTCCAGCGTGGCCAACAGCTTGAACTTGGGATCGTCCTGGGCGAACAGCGACGCTGTGAGCGTCAGCAGCAGGGACAACAGCAGGCGCAATCGAGATTCCATCCGGGCGAAGATGATACGAGGCAGCCGCCGAACGACGCCCAGAGGGGTGCAAGAACTTCGCGACACGCGCCGTACACCGCGCTCGCGCAGGCCTTGGCGCCCCTGGCTACGGGCCGCGGCGGTAGTCGAGCAGCTCCATGCGGTACTGCTTTTCGCCGTTGGCTGAGAGCACATAGAGCACGGGCGGCCCCGGCTGCGCATGCGCGAAGTAGTAGCGCTGCACGACGCCGGGCCTCGCGACCTCGCGGACGGTGTAGAGCCAGCACGAGTATGTGCCCGCGGGGACCGTGACCGTGGCCGGCTCGCGCGTCGTCATCTCGGCGTCGAACCGCGCGTGGTCACGGAGCTCGTCCCAGCTCGCGCG
>JBERSB010000409.1:0-2325 GCA_041236755.1 Luminiphilus sp.
GCAGACGCGGCGCTGATGCCGGCGTTCCCCGGCCTCGCCGAAGCGCAGAGCTGCACGGACTGGGAACCGGGCGTGCCGGTGCAGCTCGACCAGCTCGACGACCGTGACCAGGCCTACTGGGACGCGCACCGCGGCACGCCCAAGGCCTTCGTGTCGCTGGCGACGGCGCGCGCGCTGTGGGCCAACCGCTTCGGCACGTTGACCGCGATCCGCGCGCCCGCAGCCACCGCGGCCACGCTGCGCACAGAGCTGCCGCGCACGCTCGATCCGGCGGACCTCGGGCTGTTCTTCCAGGACCTGCGCGGACCTGCAGTGGCGGGCGCAGCGCCCGCGACGGACTTCGGCGCGCTCTACCTCGGGCTGAGCTTCTTCCTGATCCTCGCAGCGCTGCTGCTGACGACGCTGCTGTTCGTGTTCGGCGTCGAGCAGCGCGGCGGCGAGGTGGGCACGCTGCTCGCCGTCGGCTTCGAGCCCAGGCACGTGCGCCGGCTGCTGCTCACCGAAGTCGCGCTGATCGCGACCGTCGGCAGCGCGCTCGGCGCCGTCGCGGGCGTGGGCTATGCCCTCGCCGTGCTCACCGGCCTCGACACGCTGTGGCGCGACACGGTCGGGCAGACCACGCTGAGGGCGTCGGTGCAGCCTGCTTCGCTGGCGCTCGGCGCCGGGGTCGTCATGGTCGCGTCCCTCGCCGCTGCGTGGTGGGCGCTGTTCCGCGCCGCGCGCCGACCGGCCGTCGAGCTGCTCGCGAACCGGGGCGGCCTCGAGTCCGTGCCGCCCGAGATCGCGCGACGGCGCGTCTGGACGAGCGCGGCCGCAGCCGCGGCCTCTGCGGCGGCCGCGCTCTGGTTGACCCTCCGCGCCGACCCCGCCCGCGCCACGAGCGCGTTCTTCGGCGGGGGCGCGCTGCTGCTGCTCGCCGCGCTGTTCGCCTGCCGCACAGCGCTCGCGCGGCTGGGCGCTGGGAGCCGCCGCCCGATCGCGTCGCTCCAGCGCCTCGGCGCGCTCGGCGCGGCGCGACGCCCGGGCCGTAGCCTCGCGACGGTCGCGCTGCTCGCGAGCGGCGCGTTCCTGGTGCTGGCGATCCAGGCCAACCGCCTCGCGCCGCCCTCGGACCCGAGCGAGCGCTCGTCGGGAACCGGCGGGTTCGCGCTGTTCGGCCGTTCGACGCTGCCGGTGCTCCGTGACCTCGGCACGCCCGAGGCGCGCGACGCCTACGCGCTCGACGAGCAGAGCCTGCAGGGTGTCGACGTCGTGCCGCTGCGCGTGCGTCCCGGCGACGACGCGAGCTGCCTCAACCTCGCGACGGCCCAGAACCCCCAGCTCGTCGGCGTGCTGCCCGAGCGGCTGGCCGAACGCGACGCGTTCCGCTTCACGCGCACCGTCGACGGCCCCGGCGATCCTTCGCAGGCGGGCTGGCGCCTGCTCGAGCGCGACCTCGGCCCCGACGTCGTGCCCGCGATCGGGGACGGCGGCAGCGTCGCGTGGGCGCTGCACAAGAAGGTCGGCGACGCGCTGCGCTACCGCGACGAACAGGGGGACGCGTTCGACGTGCGCATCGTCGGCACCGTCGCCGACTCGATCCTGCAGGGCAACCTGCTGATCGCCGACCGCCACATGCGCGCGCGCTTCCCGTCGGCGTCGGGGTTCCGCATGTTCCTGGTCGACGCGCCCGCGGCGAAGCGCGACGCCGTCGCCGAGGACCTGAGCGACGCGCTCGCCGACATCGGCCTCGAGCTCACCCCGGCCCACGAGCGGCTCGCCGCGTTCCAGTCGGTGCAGAACACCTACCTCTCGATCTTCCAGCTGCTCGGCGGGCTCGGGCTGCTGCTCGGCACCGCCGGGCTCGGCGTCGTGGTGCTGCGCAACGCGCTCGAGCGCCGCAGCGAGCTCGCCGTGGCGCGCGCCGTCGGGTTCACCGACCGCGACGTCGTGCGGCTCGTCTGGAGTGAGCACGCGCTGCTGCTCGCGATGGGGCTCGGCGCCGGGCTCATCGCCGCGCTGGTCGCGGTGCTGCCTGCGCTCGGAGGCGGCCGCGACCTGCCGGTGGCGGGCTCGCTCGGGTGGGTCGCGGTGCTGGGCGCGAGCGGCGCGTTCTGGGTCTGGGCCGCCGGGCGGGTCGCGGTGCGCGGCCCGCTGCTCGAACGCCTGCGCGGCGAGTGAGCGCGGGGCGCGGCCGTGACGATCGCCCGGGAGGTCCCACGATCGTCCCTTCTCGCACCCGGACGCCCGCGATCCTGCTGCCGTCGATACGCTCTCTGCGACTGCTCCCACCCCCACGGAGAGACTCCATGACGCGACGCCACATCGCCCTCTTCCTCGCCACGT
>JBERSB010000410.1:0-16678 GCA_041236755.1 Luminiphilus sp.
CGGCGTTCCTCGTCCCGATCATGGCGGCCGCGGGCGGCCTCGTCCCCGACGCGTCTCTGCATCTCGCGCCGTGGGAGCACCTGCTCTGCGGCGGCTTCCTGTTCGGCATCGTCTTCATGGCGACCGACCCGGTCTCGAGCCCCGAGACCAACGTCGGCAAGTGGATCTACGGCGTCCTGATCGGCGTCTTCACGATCCTCGTGCGGATGATCAACCCGGCGTACCCCGAGGGCACGATGCTGGCCATCCTGCTGCTCAACGCGTTCGCGCCGACCATCGACCACTTCGTCGTCGCTGCCAACATCAAGCGGAGGCTCGCGCGGGCATGAACACCACCAGCAACTCGTATGTGATGACCTTCGCGGTCGGGATGTGCGTGACGGTCAGCACCGTGCTGGCGCTGCTCGCCAACGGACTGCGCGAGACCCAGCAGGCCGCCGCCGAGTTCGACCGCCAGAAGAACGTGATGATGGCCGCGGGCCTGATCCAGGCCGGCGACGCGCGCACCCGCGAAGAGCTCGAGAAGGTCTTCGAGGAGAAGGTGACCGAGGTCACGGTCGACGTCGAGAGCGGCGCGGTCGTGGCCGACGCCGAGGACGCCGGGGCCAAGCGCAAGGAGGACCCGCGGCGCTACCGCGTGGTCGGCACGGCCCGGACCGAGAAGGGCGAAGTCACCGTCCTGCCCGTGTCGGGCAAGGGGCTCTGGTCGACGATCTACGGCTACCTCGCGCTCGAGTCCGACAACGACCACGTGCGCGGCATCACCTTCTACAAGCACGGGGAGACGCCCGGGCTCGGCGGTGAGGTCGAGAACCCGCAGTGGACCGCGCAGTGGGTCGGCAAGTCGATCCGCCGCGACAACGGCATCGGCGTGATCGTCAAGAAGGGCAAGGTCGACGAGGGCGTGCCCAAGGAGAAGGCGCACTACGTCGACGGCCTCGCCGGCGCGACCATCACCAGCAACGGTGTCACCAGCTTCGTCGAGCGCGACCTGAAGGCGTTCGAGGCCTACCTCAGCAAGAACTAGGGCGACCCAATGACTGCTACCGCTACCCCCGAGACGGAGAAGGCGCCACTGTTCGGCGACGACGAGAAGCGCGTCGTCATCGACCCCTTGTGGGACAACAACCCGATCGCCACGCAGATGCTCGGCATCTGCTCGGCGCTCGCGGTGACGACCCGCCTCGACGTCTCGATCGTCATGGGCATCTCGGTCATCTGCGTGATGGCGATGGCCAACGTGGTGATCTCGCTGCTGCGCAACATGATCCCGAGCAAGATCCGGATCATCGTGCAGCTGGTCGTCGTGTCCGGCGCTGTGATCATCGTCGACCAGGTGCTGCGCGCCTACGCGTTCGACCTCGCCAAGCAGCTCGGCGTGTTCATCTCGCTGATCATCACGAACTGCATCGTGATGGGCCGCCTCGAGGCGTTCGCGATGGGCAACGGCCCGTGGCGGAGCCTGCTGGACGGCATCGCCAACGGCCTCGGCTACGCGTGGATCATCTGCGTCGTCGGCGCGGTCCGCGAGATCTTCGGTTCGGGCAAGCTGCTCGGCGTCCAGGTGATCCCGGACGCGATGTACGAAGCCGGTTACGTCAACAACGGCCTGATGGTGCTGGCTCCCGGCGCGTTCCTCCTGCTCGGAGTGATCGTCTGGGTGCAGCGGGCCATCATGGGCAAGGTGGAGGAGTAGACCATGATCCTCGAGACCCTCTGCAGCCTCGACCTCGCTGCCTCGTTCGCCCCGCAGGACGGCGGCGCCGAGGAGGCGACCTTCATCGGCATCGCGCTGCGCGCGATCTTCGTCGAGAACATCCTGCTCGCGTTCTTCCTGGGCATGTGCAGCTACCTCGCGGTCTCCAGCCGCGTCGACAGCTCGCTCGGCCTCGGCGTCGCGGTCATCTTCGTGCTCGGCCTGACGGTGCCGCTCAACTGGTGCATCCAGAAGTTCATCCTCGCTCCGGGCGCGCTCGCGTGGGCGGGCATGCCGGACTCGGATTTGAGCTACCTGCAGTTCCTGACGTTCATCGCGACGATCGCCGCCGCCGTGCAGCTGGTCGAGATGGCGGTCGACAAGCTCAGCCCCAAGCTCTACGCAGCGCTGGGCATCTTCCTGCCGCTGATCGCGGTCAACTGCGCGATCCTCGGCAGCTCGATGTTCATGGTCGAGCGGGGCTACACGTTCTCGCAGTCGGTCGTCTACGGGCTCAGCTCGGGCACCGGCTGGCTGCTGGCGATCCTCAGCATGGCGGCGATCCGCTGGAAGCTGCGGACCGCGCACGTCCCCGGACCGCTCAAGGGCCTCGGCATCACCTTCATCACGACGGGCCTGATCGCGATGGCCTTCATGACCTTCTCCGGCATCTAGGCCGGAGAGCCAAGGATATAGGACAGTCACGATGTTCATGACCATCCTCACGGGCGTGCTCGCCCTCACCGGAGTCATCGTCCTCCTGGTGCTCGTGCTGATGTTCGCCGAGAGCAAGCTCGTGCCGCAGGGCAACGTCAAGCTGCTCATCAACGGCGACGACGACAAGTCGCCCGAGGTCCCGATTGGCAGCAACCTGCTGACCGCGCTCAGCGACTCGGGCCTGTTCCTGCCGTCGGCGTGCGGCGGCGGCGGCTCCTGCGCGATGTGCAAGTGCAAGGTCTTCGAGGGCGGCGGCGACATCCTCCCGACCGAGAAGACGCACATCAACCGCGCCGAGGAGAAGGAGGGCGTGCGCCTCGCGTGCCAGGTCAAGGTGCGCGGGCCGATGAAGGTGCAGGTGCCCGACGAGGTCTTCGGCATCCGCAAGTGGGAGTGCACGGTCCGCTCCAACGACAACGTCGCGACGTTCATCAAGGAGTTCGTCGTCGAGCTGCCCGAGGGCGAGATCCTCGACTTCCAGTCCGGCGGCTACATCCAGATCGACGTCCCGAAGTACAAGGGCCTGAAGTTCTCCGACTTCGACATCGGCGAGGAGTACCGCGAGGACTGGGACAAGTTCAAGCTGTGGGACCTGGTCGCCGACAACCCGGAGCCGGTGTTCCGCGCCTACTCGATGGCCAACCACCCGGCCGAGGGCAACATCGTGATGCTCAACATCCGCATCGCGACGCCGCCGCCGCGCCAGATGGACCTGCCGCCGGGTATCTGCTCGTCCTACGTCTTCTCGCTGAAGCCGGGCGACAAGGTCACGATCTCGGGCCCCTACGGCGAGTTCTTCATCAAGGACACCGACCGCGAGATGATCTACGTCGGCGGGGGTGCGGGCATGGCGCCTTTGCGCAGCCACATCTTCCACCTGTTCCACACGCTCAAGACCGGCCGCAAGGTCAGCTACTGGTACGGCGCGCGCTCCAAGCGCGAGATGTTCTACACGGACCACTTCGAGGCCATCGAGAAGGAGTTCCCCAACTTCTCGTACCACGTCGCGCTGTCCGACCCGATGGAGGAGGACAACTGGACCGGCCACACGGGCTTCATCCACCAGGTGCTGCACGACAACTACCTGAAGGACCATGAGAACCTCGACGAGGTCGAGTTCTACATGTGTGGTCCGCCGATGATGAACAGCGCGGTCCAGAACCTGCTCGCCGACATGGGCGTCGAAGAGGACATGATCGCCTTCGACGACTTCGGCGGCTGATCGGCCCCGGCTCGGCTAGGATCTGCGGCGATGGTCGCACGCCGTAGCTGCCTCCTGGCGTCGCTCGCGATGCTCGTGTCGTGCTCCGGGGAACCGGAGCGCCTCCACACGTTCTCAGGCCCGACCATGGGCTCGACCTACGAGGTCAAGGTCGTCGGCGCCTCGAAGCAGGCCGGCCTCGCGCGCGACATCGTCGAGTTGGAGCTGCAGGCCTTCGATCGCGCCTTCAGCAACTGGCGCGACGACTCGGAGATCGCCCGCATCAACGCGCACCGCAGCACGGCGCCGCTCGAGGTCAGCGAGCGCTTCGCCGATGTGCTCGGGACTGCGCTGCGGGTGGCGGCTGTGACCGGCGGCGCCTTCGACCCGACGGTCAAGCCGCTGAGCGACCTCTACCGCGCTGCCAAGCAGGCGCCTGACGAGCCGCTCTCCGGGGCTGCGTTGGCCGAAGCTGCGGCGCTCGTCGGCTACCAGCTGGTCACGGTCGACGGGCTGCAGTTGACCAAGGTGCTGCCCGACGTGCAGCTCGACCTCGACGGGATCGTCGCGGGTGCCGCCGCAGACGCGATCGCGGCGCACCTCGAGGGCGTCGGGGTGTCGTCGTTCTACCTGCAGATCACCGGCGAGGTGCTGTGCCGCGGCTGCAAGCCCGACGGCGCGCCGTGGCTCATCGGCGTCGTCGACCCGTCGTCGGACGAGGGGGCGCAGGCGGCGGTCGTCGCGCTGCCGCTGCGCGACGAGGCCTTGTGCAGCAGCGGCAACTACCGCAACGCGACGGTCGTCGACGGGCGCGTGGTGCACCACGTGTTCGACCCGCGCACGGGCCGCAACCCAGAGCACAGCGTCGTCAGCGCGTCCGTCCTCGCGTCGAGCTGCGCGGTCGCAGACGCGCTCGGCACCGCGCTGCTGGTGCTGGGTGACCAACAGGCGAAGCAGATGTGGCCCGGCATGCAGGGGCTCGGCGCGTCCGGCGCGCTGCTGCTGCTGCCGGGTGAGGACCAGTCCTGGGAGAAGGTGGAGATCGCATGGCCGCAGCAAGATTCATAGTCCTCGCCTCTTTGCTCGCGCTGGTTGCCTGCCGCGCGACCGTCCCCGACGGGATGGAGGCGCTCGCGCTGGATGGCCGCCCGCTCGCGGCGCCGGCCATGGCGGCCGCGGTCGAGGCGGACCGCCTCGCGAAGCTCGAGGCGGCCCGCGACGCGCTGCGGGCTGCTCCGGACGATCGCGAGGCCTGGATCTGGGTCGGTCGCCGCCTCGGCTACCTCGGCCGCTACCAGGACGCGATCGGCGTCTACACCGAAGCGCTGGAGCGCTGGCCGTCAGACCCGTTCCTGCTCCGGCACCGGGGCCACCGCTTCCTCAGCGTGCGCGAGCTGTCGCGGGCGGTCGACGACTTGTCGCGCGCCGCGGTCGCGTGCCGCACGACGCCGGACGAGGTCGAGCCCGACGGGCTGCCGGTGCCGGGGCGGCCGCCGCACTCGAGCCTGCACTTCAACGTGCACTACCACCTCGCGCTCGCGCGCTTCTTGCGAGGGGAGTTCGCAGCGGCCGTCGACACCTGGCTCCTCTGTCTGGCCTGCAGCGACGACGACGAGTCCAGGGTCGCGGTGACGCACTGGCTATGGTGCGCGCGCATGCGGTGCGGCGATCCTGCCGGGGCCGCAGCGAGCGTGCAGGGCATCACGGCCGACATGGACGTCGTCGAGAACACCGCCTACCACCAGCTCTGTCTGCTCTACAAGGGCGAGCGGAGCAGGGACCAGCTCAGGGCGGGGGAGGGCAGCTCCGGCGCGGCGATGCGCTTCGGGCTCGCGCACAACGCTTTTGTCGCGGGCGACCGCGAAGTAGGGGAGGCGGCGCTGCGGGAGCTGGCCGTCGATCCTGGCTGGGCGGCGTTCGGCGTGATCGCCGCCGAGGCGGAGGTCGCGCGCGGCTTCGGTCGCTGAGCGCGCCGCGCGCCTACGCGGGGAGAAGCTGCGGGCAAAAAAAACGGGCCCCGGTGAGGCACCACCCCACACCGGGACCCATCCCTGCCACTGGGCGGCGAGGCCCAGGCGTTACTTTCCACCTCTCTCCCTATTGCACACCGTGTGCCGCCCCGCGCACAAACCCCTGTCGCCGGTGTCAGGCATCGCCTAAGTCATTTCGAGAGAGCAACCTATGCAATCCTACAAAATCCGGCGGCGGCGAACGGGCGTGCCGAGGTGTCGGAAATCCGTCGGAAATCCGTCACTGCTCGTCGTCAACTGACGGACTCCCGACGGACTCCCGACAGCCTGCGCCGGCTAGCGCCGCTCGGCGTGCTTCGCCCGCTGCCACGCGGCCTCCATCGCCTCCAGGCTCTGCCCCGAGAGGTCGTAGTCGAAGGCCTCCTCGACGGCGCGGAACCGCCGCTGGAACTTGTCGGCGGTGTCGGCGAGCGCGGTCTCCGGGTTCACGCCGAGGTGCCGCGCGAGGTTGCAGACGCTGAACAGCACGTCGCCCAGCTCGGCGGCGATCGCGGCCTGGTCGCCCGACGCGGCCGCTTCGTCGAGCTCGGCGAGTTCCTCGTCCAGCTTCTCGCGTGGGCCGTCGGTGTCGGGCCAGTCGAAGCCCGTCTTCGCGGCCTTCTGGCCGACCCGGAACGCGCGCAGCAGGGCCGGCAGCGCGCTCGGAACGCCGGAGAGGGCGCTTCGATCGACGCCGTCTGCCGCCTTCTCCCGCCGCTTCTGCTACTCCCAGCTCTCCAGCGCGGCCTCCGCAGTGTCCGCAGAGCGGTCGCCGAACACGTGCGGGTGGCGCCGCACCAGCTTGTCGGCCGCGGCGCGGGCGATCCCGTCGGCGTCGAAGCGGCCGTCTTCGCTGGCGATCTGGCTGATCATCGCGACGTTCACCAGCACGTCGCCGAGCTCTTCCGAGGCCTCCTCTGAGGCGCCCCGGCGCAGCGCGTCGCTCGCTTCGAAGGCCTCCTCGAGCAGGCACGGCGCCATGCTCGCGGTGGTCTGCTTGCGATCCCACGGGCAGCCGTCGGGCGCCCGGAGCCGCTGGACGGTCGCGAGCAGGTGGGCGAATCCAGGGAGGTCAGCCATGCCGGACACCTTAGGCCGCGCCGGCGGATGCCGCGAAACGGTTTCGGTGTGGGCGGCGCATGTCCTATCTTCGGCTTTCGCGCGCGCTGCAGCCGCTAGGCCGGCGGACCGCGCCACCACTACCCAACGACCCCACCGGAATCATGGCACTGCAACTTCCCGAACTGCCCTACTCGAAGGACGCGCTCGCGCCGCACATCAACCAGCAGACGCTGGAGATCCACCACGGCAAGCACCACAACGCCTACGTCGTCAACGGCAACAAGCTGATCGACGGCAGCGAGTTCGCCGAGATGTCGACGGAGGACATCATCAAGGCCACCGCGGGCAACGCCGACAAGGCAGGCGTGTTCAACAACGCCGCGCAGGTCTGGAACCACACCTTCTACTGGCACTCGATGAAGCCGGGCGGCGGCGGCAAGCCGACGGGCGCGATCGCGGAGAAGATCGACAGTGACCTCGGCGGCTACGACAAGTTCGTCGAGCTGTTCAGCCAGGCGGGCGCGACGCAGTTTGGCAGCGGCTGGGCGTGGCTCGTACTCGAGAACGGCAAGCTCGCGGTCAAGAAGACGCCGAACGCCGAGACCCCGATCACGCAGGACGGCGTCACGCCGCTCTTGACGATGGACGTCTGGGAGCACGCCTACTACCTGGACTTCCAGAACCGGCGCCCCGACTACATCAAGACGTTCCTCGAGCACCTGGTGAACTGGGACTTCGCCAACGAGAACCTCGCCAAGGCGTGATGCCGAGCGGGGCGCGCCCTGCACCCACCTCGTGACGTCCAACCGCCGCCGCAAGCAGAAGGCCCAGTCGATGGGCCTCACCGACGCCGAGCTGCAGCTCACCGAGCTGCTCGGCGAGGTGATCGAGCTGCTGCGGTGGAACCAGGTGCTGGGCTACAGCAACCAGTATCTGCTGCACGAGAAGCTCGGCCTCAGCGCCGACGAGCGCCACCGCGTCATGAAGGCCGCGGCCGGCGCGGTCGAGAAGGACGGGCGCATGCAGTCGTGGGGGCAGCGCCTGCTCGAGCTGCAGGAGTCGTTGCAGGACATCCACGAGCGTATGACCGGCGAGCGACCCGACCACGAGCAGGCGCGCGAGGGCGACGGTGAGGCCGTCGAAGCGGGGGATGCCTGAGGCGAAGCGCGCGCCGGTCAGCGGGTGCGTGATCTGCTACCAGGAGGCTGACCGCATCGAGGACTGCCTGCGGTCGCTCCGCTTCTGCGACGAGGTCGTCGTCGTCGACAGCGGCAGCACCGACGAGACCCGGGCCGTCGCCGAGCGCTGCGGCGCGCGCTGGATCACCAACGTCCCGTTCCCCGGCCACAAGCAGCAGAAGCAGTTCGCCGTCGAGCAGGCCGCGCACGACATCGTCTTCTGCCTCGACGCCGACGAGCGCTGCACCGACGAGCTCGCGGCGCGCATCGAGGCACTGCTCACTGGCGGGCTCGGCGCCGACGGCTACGAGATGCCGCGGCGCAACCACTACCTCGGCCGCGTGCTGCGCCACGGCCTGCACGTCCCGGACCGGAAGCTGCGTCTGTTCGACCGCCGCAAGGGGCGCTGGGGCGGCCGCAACCCGCACGACCGCGTCGAGATGGCGGCGGACGCAGAGGTCGCGCGGCTGGGAGAGGCCATCGAGCACTTGAGCTACCGCGACTTCGGGCACCACCTGCGCACGATCGACTCGTTCACGAAGATCGCCGCAGCGGCGATGGCGCAAGAGGGCAAGCGCGCGACGCCGCTCGACCTCCTGGTGCGGCCGCCGGCGGTGTTCGCGAAGAGCCTGTTGCTCAAGCTGGGCTTTCTGGACGGTTGGCGCGGCTTCGTGGTCGCGGCGATGGCCGCCTACACCGACTGGAAGAAATACTGGCGTCTGATGCGCGCGCGGCCGGCCCGGCCACAGGGGGCACGGTGAGCCCGCCCCGCGTCCTGCACCTGTTCGCCAACTACAAGTGGACCGGCCCTGCGGATCCGGCCATCCGCGCGGCCGCGCGGCTGCGCGCGCTCGGCGGCGACGTGCGGTTCACGCAGGCGAGCTTCGTGCACCGCGGCGGCGAGCACCGCGTCGCAGAAGAGCTGTGGCGCTGGCGGGTGCCGGTCGTGACCGGGCTCGAGCTACGCAAGCACTTCCACGCGCCGTCCCTGCTGCGAGACGTGCGCGCGCTGCGGCGCCTGATCGCGCGCGACCGCTACGACGTGCTGCACTGCCACCAGGGCGCCGACCACCTGATCGCCGCGACGGCGCTGCGGCGCGCCGCGCCGCGGCCGGTGCTGGTGCGCAGCCTCTACGAGCCGCTGGCGCCGCGACGCGGCTGGCGCGAGCGGGTGGCGTTCAAGCGCACGCAGGCGGTGCTGGCGCCGACCTTGGCGGCGCGTGACGGCGTGCTCGGTCGCTTCGGGATGCAGCAGGAGCGCGTGCTGCTGTGCGAGCCCGTTACCGAGCCGCGGCAGCGAGCAGGCAGAGACGCGCGCGCGCGCTTCGGCCTCGGCCCCGAGCACGTCGCGGTCGGCATCACGGCGCGCGTGCAGCCGCACCGGCGCTTCGACCTCTTGTGGCAGACCGTCGCGAAGGTGGCCGCAGCAGCGCCGAACGTGCGCTTCGTGCTGCTCGGCCGCGGCAACGACCAGGACATGCAGGCGCTCGTCACCGAGCCGATCGCGCGCGCCGGCATCGGCGCGCACGTCGTGTTGCCCGGCTACCAGAAGGGTGCGGCCTACGACGAAGCGCTGCGCGCGCTCGACGCGTTCCTGTTCCTTGTGCCCGGCAGCGACGGCACGTGCCGCGCGGTCTGCGACGCGATGGCGTTCGGGCTGCCGGTGGTCTCGACGCGTCGCGGCATCCTGCCCGAGCTGCTGGCCGCGCGCCGTCCGGACGAGACGCCCGGCTTCGCCGTCGAGGAGACAGCCCGAGCGCTCGCGGCCGCGCTGCTCCCGCTCGTCCGGGACCGTGAGCTGCGCGCACGCGTCGGCGAGGCCGCGCTGCGTCGGGCGCAGCTCGACATGGACCCGCACGCGGCCGCCGCGCGCACGCTGGCGCTCTACGAAGAGCTGCTCGGAGCGCACCGGTGACGGCGAGGGACGGCGCAGAGCTCGAGGCGTGGTGGCGGGGGTTCGTCGCCGACGGCCGCCTGCCCGAAGCGCTCCAGCTGGTGCAGGGGCGGCTGATCCGCTCGGTCCACAAGGGGTCGCTCGGCAAGAGCGAGGTGTTCGTCAAGACGATGTCGTTCCCGCGCGCCAAGGACCGCCTTCGCTACCTGCTGCGCGCGCTCCCGGCCGCGCACGAGGCGGCCATGCTGCGCAGTGCCGCCACAGCGGGCGTGCGCTGTCCCGAGGTCCTCGCCGCGTTCGGTGAGCGGCGGCTCGGTCTGCCGCGGCGGTCCATGCTGGTCCTGCGCGCGCTCCCGGTCGTCGCCGAACCAGCCGCGCCGGAGCGGCGCGTAGCCGACGAGGTCGCGCTGGCGATGCACTTGCTGCGCGCGGGGATCGAGCACCGGGACCTGCACAGCGAGAACTTCGTGCGGACCGCGGGCGGGGAGCTCGCCGTGCTCGACCTGCAGTCGGCGCGGCAGCGGCCGCCGAGCGAACCGTCGGCGCCCGTGCGGCTCGCGGTCGCCGCGCGGATGCTGCGCGAGCGGGACGGTGAGGTCTCTCGCAGCGCGGTCGACGCGATGCGCGCGTGTGGGATGTTGGCCACAGAGAGCGAGGTCTCGGCTGCGCTGGCGCGTCGCGACGCCGAGGCGGCGCGCTACCGCCGGTCGCGCGTGCTGCGCTGCCTGCAGACCAGCACAGAGTTCGAGCGCAGCGTGAGCTGGAGCGGCGTGCGCTACGCGCACCGAGTAAGAACGCCCGACGGCCGCTGGATCCGCGGCGGCCGCGAGCTCCGCGAAGCGTGGCTGGGTCAGCGCGTGCGGCAGCTCGAGGACGGCAGCCCGCCGCGGTTCGGCGCATTCTTCCGCAAGTGGTGGTGGCTCGGCGGCGGTCGTGCGCTGTATGTTCCGTCGACGTGGAGCGACGAACAGATCGACGCCGAGCTAGCTGCAACCTCCGCGTTCTGTCGACCCTCGCCACCTCGGCGGGCAGGCCAGCTGTGAGAGCGCGCGACCGCTCCGCACCCGAGGAGTTGCGATGACGGAGTCCCCGGAGCCCGCGGCCGACCGCGCCGGGCTGCCGCAGCCCGACGGCGTCGCAATCTCTCCGCTGGCGGACACCTACGAGGGCCGCAGCAGGCTGGGTGCGGCGCAGAAGGTGCTGTTCTTCGGCAAGAGCATGTCGCGCACGCGCTGCACTGGCGCGCTCGTCGACGCGCTGCGTCGGCACGGCCTCGACGTGCGGTGGCGCAACCTCGTCACGTCGCGTCGCTGGTTCGGCACGCAGCTCGCGCACAAGCTCGCGCGCGCCGAGTTCCGCAGCTACCGCCCGGACGTGGTCTTCGTGTTCTTCCGCGACCTGCCGCAGGCGCTGCTCTCCGAGTTCCGGCGCACGGCGCGGATCGTGGTGTGGTGCGAGGAAGCCCTCGAAGCGATGGACGGCTCGGTCGTCGACTACTTCGCGCAGGCCGACCTCGTGTGCATGAGCAACCCGGCGCGCTTCCCGTGGCTGCGCGAGCACGGGCTCGACAACATGGCGTTCTTGCTGAGCGGCTTCGCGCCGCGCTTCCACCGGCCGAGCCCGCGTCGCGACCCCGTGCGCGACGTCGCGTTCGTCGGGGGGCCTGGCCGCCGCGGCCAGCGCGCCGCGTTCCTGGCGCGGATCGCCGCAGAGTTCGACACGGACGTCTACGGCCGCCACTGGGACCGCTGGAGCGGCGAGCACCGCGGCCTGCGCGTGCACGGCCCGGTGCACAACCGCGCCTACGCAAAGATCTGCGCGACGTCCCGTATCGTGCTCGGCGTCAACGAGATCAACGACGACGCCTACTACTGCAGCAACCGCACGTTCCTGACGATGGCGTGCGGCGCCTTCCACCTGACGCACTACGTCCCGAAGCTCGACCGCGTCTTCGAGGACGGCGAGCACCTCGTCTGGTACCGCGACGAGGACGACGCGCTCCAGAAGATCGCCGAGTGGCTGCCGAAGGCCGAAGAGCGCGCGCGCGTCGCGGCAGGCGGACACGCCGAGGTGATGCAGTACCACCAGTACTACCACCGCGTCGCGCGGATCCTGCACTGGCTGGAGCACGGGCTGCCGCGCCAGGACCAGGAGCTGTCGCCGACCGAGCCCCTGCCGTCGAAGGCGCGCCGCTAGGCGGCCACGCGCCTGGAGCGTCGCTGCGAGCGGTTGAGGCCTCGCCCCGGCGAGGTGACCTCCGTAGCATGTCGGCCATGAAGACCACGACCATGTTCGTCTGCGTTCCGCTGCTCGCGGTGTCCACCCTCCTGACCGCCCAAGACGGCGCCAAGCGGGCCGCGCTGATGAAGCCCAAGCAGAAGCAGGAGCAGAAGGCCGGCGACAGCAAGATCACGAAGAGTGATCCGGCGATCCAGGCGCTCGACAAGTTCATCAAGAAGCAGTCGGTCAGCACCAAGAAGCGCGGCTGGCGCCAGACGCTCTCGGCGCCGCCGCAGCAGAAGTTCGAGGCCAACAAGGACTACCTCTGGCACGTCGAGACGTCGGAGGGACCGCTGACGATCCGCTACCTCGTCGACAGCACGCCGATGCACTGCAGCGCCGGGATCTACCTCGCGCGCCTCGGCTACTACGACGGCCTCAACTTCCACCGCATCATCCCGGGCTTCATGGCGCAGGGCGGCTGCCCGACCGGCACGGGCACGGGCGGGCCGGGCTTCTTCATGGACGGTGAGTTCCCGAAGCAGGGCATGCGCAAGCACGATCGCCCGGGCCTGCTGAGCATGGCCAACACCGGCCGGCCGAAGAGCGACGGCTCGCAGTTCTTCCTGACCTTCGTTCCGACGCCGCACCTCGACGGCCGCCACACCGTCTGGGGTGAGGTCGTCGACGGCATGGACACCGTCAAGAAGCTCGAGAAGAAGGGCACGCGCGCGAACAACGGCATGCTCGGCGCCGCGGGCCCGAAGATCGTGCGCACGTGGGTCGAGGTCGTGACCAAGCAGGGCAGCGACGACGACGGCGAAGGCGGCGGCGAGCACGACGAGGCCTCGAACAAGCCGAGCAACGACAAGTGCCCGGTCAGCGGCATGCCGGTCGACGCCAGCCACTTCGTCGTGCACGAAGGGCGCCAGGTCGCGTTCTGCTGCGCAAAGTGCAAGGCGAAGTTCGAGAAGGACCCGTCGAAGTTCGAGTCGAAGCTCAAGGGTGCTGCGGGCGGCAAGAAGGACTAGGTCTCGCCGCCGACTCGCTGCTGCCGCATTGAGTCGGCGCGGCCAGGCCGCGCCCTGGTTGCGCTCAGAGGGAGCGACCCGCGCACGGCTTCGCCGCGCGCTGCCTACTCCGTCCAGCGGCCAACGGCCTTGAGGCGCTCCGACCGCGCGCCGTCCGGGTCGTAGCCGCGGCGGTCTCCGAACTTCGCGGCCAGCGCGTCGATCGCGGTCCGCCGCGCGCCTGCGTCTCCGCTGGTCAGCAGCGACACGAGGTCCACGCGCGCGTCGTCGTCGCCGAGCATCAGGCGCGTGCGCGCGGACGACGCCAGCAGCGGGTCGGGGCTCGGGATCGACCCAGGCAGGGTGCCCGCCTTCGCGGCCTGGCGGACCCGCGCCTCGAACCGGCGCAGACCTGGCAGGCAGTGCTCGTCGCCGACCTGCTCCAGGGCCGACGCGGCCCAGTGCGCGACGCCGAACACGGGGTCTCTGAGCACGGCGTGCACGAAGGGTGCTGCGCGGCGGTCGCCCAGCCGCTGCAGCGCCGCGAGCACCGAAGCGCGCTTGGCCGCGAAGCCGGGCGGGAACTTGAGGCCGCGGACCAGCGCCGGCAGCGCGTCGGTGCCTTCGGCGAGGATGCGGTCGATCGCGTCCTGGTCGTTCTCGGCGGCCGGGATCAGCCCGGTGCCGCCGCCCAGCCGCTTGACCAGGTGGAACGCGTCGCGGTCCACGTCGGGCTCCGGATGCGGCCAGGACTTCGGCGTGAAGTCCGCGCTGTGCTCCTGCCACCAGCCCTGCAGGCGGCCGATCGCCGCCAGGCGATCGGGGCGCGGCCACATCGGCTCGTAGCCCATGTGCTCCTGGGTGACCTTGTAGAAGCCCTCGAAGACCTTCTCGCGGATCAGGTCGTCGTCGTAGTCGAGCAGCGGCAGCAGGTCCGGGATGCCTGCGGCCGAGCCGAGGCGTCCGAGCGCGACCGCCAGGTCGATCTTCATCTCGACGAACGTGTGGCGCTGGCGGGCCGCTTCGATCGCCGGGACGCTCGCGGTGTCGCCGAGCTCAGCCAGCGCGATGGCCGCCGCGCGCACGATGTCCGGGTCGAACTCGGTCAAGCGCGCCCGGATCCGCTCCACCTCGCCCCGCGCCAGCAGGCGCCCGAGCAGCTGGATCGTCGTGACGCGGTCCATCGCGTTCTTGCTGTCGAGGCCGAGCTTCACCTCGTCGATCAGCGCCTGCTTGTCCGCGGGCAGCGGCAGCTCGCCGAGCAGCTCGCGGCAGTGGCAGCGGATGTAGAGGTTTTCGTCGGTGATCGCGGCGCGCACCAGGTCGGCGGCCGGCCGGCCGATCCGCAGGATCGTGGTCTTCGACTTGTCGTAGGTCTTGTTGTCCCACGAACCGAGCGCCTGGATCAGCGCGGGCACCGCGGGCCTGCCGATCTCGACGAGGCGGTCCATCGCCTTGCGGTTGGCCTCCGGCATCTGGAAGTTGTAGAGCTCGACCAGCGCGTCGATGTCGGCCTGGGTGTCGCCCTGCGGGATCTCGAACGTCACCGTGCCGCGCACGAAGTCCGACAGCTCGGGCAGGTCGCTCGGGCTCGCCTGCTCGGGCGAGATCCCCTCGGGCGTCTTCACGTCGGCGTAGGGGTCGGTCTCGACCGCCGCCAGGTTCGGCTCGATGTCGGTGAAGACCAGCGCGCGGCGCTCGAGACGGTTGGCGAGCTCGGGGTGGTTGTCCTCGATCGGGAAGTAGAACTTGTAGTGCAGCTCGCAGGTGACGGTGCCGTTCGCCACCCCGATCGGCACGCGGTGCTCCCGCTCCTCGCCGCTCGGGATCTGCGTGTTGGTCTGCAGCGTCATGCCGTACGGGCGCTTGTAGGGGTCGCGGAAGACCTTGCGCGAGCGCGCCACCTCGTTGCCGTCCTGGTCCTGCACGATCACCAGGGACTCGACCGAGCGCTGGCGCAGCTCGGTCGGGAAGTTGTGGCCAGCACCCGTGTTCGCGACGACCACGACGGCCTCGTTGCCGTCGATCTCGGCCTCGTATTCGTAGGCGCTGCGCACGTGGTCGACGTCGCGCGCACCGGGGAACGCGTGGCTGTAGACGCGTCGCACCGGGCCGCCGACTGCGACCGGGCGGGTGACGCGCTCCATGTGGCAGCTCACGCAGGTGCGGCCGGCGAGCTTGCCCTCCGGCGACTTCTCCCACTGGTACGGGGTGCCGTGGTTCTTGTGGCACGAGGCGCAGGCTTCGACCGTGCCGACGTCGGGGTGGAACGCTGTCTTGCAGTCCGCGCCGCCGACGAACTGCGAGTAGTCGGTGTCCTCCTGCCAGTGGCAGGTCATACACGAGTTGCCGTCCTCGAGGCCGAAGTGGCGGCGGCGCGGGTTGTTGCCGACCCCGGTCTCGAAGATCGGGCGCGGCGTGTGGCAGCGGATGCAGTTGGCCGTACGGAAGTTGCCGGTCGCCAGCCGGACCTCGTTGTCGCTGTAGGCGCGGCCGTGGGTGTTCAGCTCGTGCTCGGCGTAGATCGCCGGGTGGCACTCGGCGCAGTACGCGCTCTTCATCACCTGGTCGTAGTGCTGCTGGCTGCCGAGGCCGGACGGCGCGGTGGGCGCGAGGGTGTTACCGCCGCGTAGCACTTGCACGCCCTTGCCGCTCGTCTGCAGGCACGAGGCGAGGGTCGTCAACGCGATCAGGCACGCGATGCACAGGGGCAGGAGCAGTCGTTTCATGGCGCTGGGGTGGGGACAGCCGTCCCTGAGCAAGTCTCGGGCCATCCGCGCAGGAGCGCTAGCCGAGGATCTGGGCGGCGAGGCCGTCGACCGCCGCCCGCTCGGCTCCAACGACCGTTGCGTGGCCGAGCTTTCGGTTCTTCCGGGGGGCCTTGCCGTAGTCGTGCAGGTGCACGCCGGGCAGGCCGAGCACGTGCTCGCGCGCCGGCAGCTCGCCGATCAGGTTGATCATGGTGGCGTGGCCTCCCAGGGTCATGGCCGTGCTGCCGAGCGGGAGGCCGTGCACGGCCCGCAGGTGGTTCTCGAACTGCGAGCACTCCGAGCCCTCGATGGTCCAGTGCCCTGAGTTGTGGACGCGCGGGGCCATTTCGTTGGCGAGCAGCCGTCCGCCGACGTCGAACAGCTCGACCGCGAGCACGCCGACGTAGTCGAGCTCCTCCAAGAGCGTCGCCGCGAAGTCGGCGGCGCTCGACTGGATGTCGTCGGTCAGGTTCGGCGCCGGCGCGCGGCTGCGGCGCAGGATGCCGCCCGCGTGCTCGTTCTCGACGAGCGGGTAGCAGGCGACCTCGCCGCGCGCGCTGCGCACCGCGAGCACCGACAGCTCGCGGTCGAAGGATACGAGCCCCTCGACGATGAGCCCCTGGTCGTAGCCTTCGGTCAGCTCTTCCCAGGCCTGGTCGACGGCGGCGGTGAGCTCGGCGCCGTCGTGCAGGCGCACCTGGCCGCGGCCGTCGTAGCCGAGCCGCCGCGTCTTGACGATGCACGGCGCGCCGACCGACGCGACCGCCTCGTGAAGCTCCTCTCTCGTGCTCGCGGGGCGGAACGCGGCGACGCCGATGCCGAGGCGCTCGAACAGCGTCTTCTCCTCGAGACGGTCCTGACCGATCGCCAGCGCGCGCGGGTGCGGCCGCACGTTGGCGTGCTCGGTCAGCCACTCGGTGGCTGCGACCGGGACGTTCTCG
>JBERSB010000411.1:0-4335 GCA_041236755.1 Luminiphilus sp.
GTCGACGAGCAGCACCTCGCGGCCCTCGAGCAGGACTACATGCGCTTGCTGCGTCGCGAGGTGCCAGTCGCCGGGCGCGACTACTGCGACATGACCGGACACTACGACCGGCCGATCGAGGAGTTCGCGCTGCTCAACGTCATGCTGCCACGCACCTACCTGCCGGAGCTGCAGGGCAACGTTTACGAGCGCCGCGCAGCCGGCGTCGTCGCGCAGCTGCTCGGCGACGGGTTTGCGCTCGACTACGACCAGCTGGTCGCCAAGCCGCCCGGGCAGCGAGACGCGGTGTTCCACTGGCACCAGGACCTCGGCTACTGGCCGATCACCCAGGACACGCGCACGGCGACCTTCTGGCTGGCGCTCGACGACGTCGGCGACGACAACGGCTGCGTGCGCTTCGTCGACGGCTCGCACCTCGAGCCCGAGCTGCGGCAGCACGTGCCGCTCAAGGGCGATCGTGACAGCAACCACACGCTGGTCGCCGAGGTCGACCCCGAACGCGACCGCATCCGCAGCGCTGTGATGAAGCGCGGCTCGGTGACCGTGCACCACGAGCGCACGGTGCACGGCTCGCGGGGCAACGGCAGCGCGCGGTGGCGGCGCGGCTACGTGCTGGCGTTCCGTTCGCGCGAGACGATCGCCGAGGAGCGGGCGCTCGGCTGCACGCCCTCGCACCACGACGACGTCGAGGTGCTCACGGCGATCAGCGAGCAGACGCGCCGCCGCGAGGAGCGCCGCGGCTGAGGCCGGTCACTCCTCGGCCAAGCAGTAGAGGTGCCGGGCGCCGCGCAGGTAGATCGCGTCTCGGACGACCGCCGCCGACGCGCTGAAGCTGTCGTCGAGCACGCTGCGCGCGAGCACGCGCGGGCGCTCCTGGTCGGCAGGATGCGCGAGCACCAGCGTGACGCCCTCGCGGTCGGTCAGGTAGATCCTGCCGGCGGCGCCGACGGGGGAGCTGTAGATCTCGCGCATCCCGGCCACGCGGATCGGCCGGTGCGCCTCGCGGCCCGTCTGCGCGTGCACGCGCGCGAGGAAGCCCTGGTAGTGGTTGAGGAAGTAGAGCCACTCGCCGTAGAGCAAGGGCGACGGCACGTAGGGCGTGCCGCGCTGGCGCCGCCACACGACCTGGTCGGTGTTGGTGACGTCGCCCTCGGCGCCGTCGACGCGGACCGCGAACATGCGCCGCTTCTCGTAGCTGCTGCCCGCGTAGACGAAGCCGTCGGCTGCGACCGGCGACGCGACGACGTTGTGCGAGAGCCCGCGGCAGCTCCAGACGACGTCGCCGGTCTCCAGGTCGTAGGCGCGCACGGCGCCGGTCGCGCTGACGACGACCTGCACGCGGCCTTTGTGCGGCACGGCGATCGGCGTGGACCACGAGGTCACCTCGTCGCGCTGCTGGCGCCACTTCTCGTCGCCGGTGGTCTTGTCGAACGCCGCGACGAACGACGGCCCCTCGTGGTCCCAGTTGACGACCAGCGTACCGCCGTGCAGCAGCGGCGAGACGCCTTCGCCGTGGCCGTGCTTGACGTCCATGTCGCCGAGGTCCTTGCCCCACACGAGCTCGCCTTCGACGGTCAGGCAGTAGAGCCCGTACGAGCCGAAGAACGCGAACACGTGCTCGCCGTCGGTCACCGCAGACGCGGCGGCCAGCGCGCTGCTGCGGTGGAACCCCGCGTGCGGCAGCTGCTCGTGCAGAGTCTTCTGCCAGAGCAGCTCTCCCGTCCGCGCGTCGAGCGCCAGCGCCACGAAGCGGTGCCGCTGGGTGACGCGCGCGTTGTCGTGGGCGCCTGGCGCGTCGTCGGGCACCGGCTCGAGCTGTTCGCCGAACGGCACCGCCGCCGTCAGGAAGACCTTTTCGCCGTGCACGATCGGGGAGCCGTAGCCGAACCCCGGCACCTCGACCTTGAACCGCACGTTCTCGGTCTCGCTCCAGCTGACCGGTGGGTCCGCGTCGGGCGCAACGCCGGTGCCGAGCGGCCCGCGCCAGCTCGGCCACGCGCCGGCCGCGTCCGCCTGCGCGTGCAGCGCGACGGTGCAGCATGCCAGGGCCGCGAGCCGGCGCAGGATGGTCAGGTGCATGATGTTGTCCTCGCTCGGCGCAGGGGCTCACTCTCCGTCCGCTGCGACCGCGACGAGTCGGTTCCGCGTGCGGAACAACAGCATGCCCCGGCTGACGGCCGGAGACGCCATGCAGGTCTCGCCGAGCGCGTTCACGGCCAGCAGCTCGTAGGTCGTGCCCGCTCTGACCACGTGCACGTCGCCCTCCTCGCTGGGGTAGTAGAGCTTGCCGTCGGCGGCGATGCCCGAGGCGGTGTAGCCGACGCCTGCGGTGAGGCGTTGGCGGTAATGCTGCTCGCCGGTGCGCGCGTCCCAGCACGTGATGACGCCGTTGTCGCGGCAGACGTAGAGCTCGTCGCCGTAGACGAACGGCGACTGCATGTAGGCCCCGAACCGGCGGTTGGTCCAGACCAGCTGTTCGCCGTCGGGCTCGAGGGACAGCTCGCCCTCTGCACCTTCGGCGACGGCGAGGATGCGCGCCGGGCCGCCGTGCGCGTTCGTCAGGAACAAGAGCCCGTGGGCGGCGACCGGCGTCGGCACCGGGATGTCGCCGGTGCCCCTGAGCCACCACAGCGGCGCGCCGGTGTCGAGGTCGTAGCCGCCCATGCGCTTCCAGCCGTTCAGCACGAGCTGGCGCCGCGAGGCGGTGACGTGCACGGTCGGCGTGCACCAGGTCGGCGCTTCGTCGCGCTCGGTGCGCCAGACCTGCTCGCCGGTCTCGACGTCGAACGCCGCGACGAAGCTCTGCTGCTGGTGGTCGGCCTGCACGTAGACGCGGCCCTCGTGGATCACCGGCGAGCTCGCCCAGCCCCACTGCGCGCTCGGCATGCGGAAGAAGCCTGCGTCGAGCACGCCGAAGTCCTTCTTCCACAGCAGCTCGCCGTCGCGGTCGAAGACATGCAGCCCCTCCGAGCCGAAGAACACGGCGACATGGGCGCCGTCGGTCGCGGGCGTCGACGCAGCGTGTGAGCCCTTGGGGTGCCGCTTGATCGCCGGCACACCCGCCCAGGCGACCTTGGACCAGCGCACCTCGCCGCTGTTTCGGTCCAGGCACAAGAGGCGGAACTCGTGGCGCGAGTCGTCCTCGACCGAGCCGATGTCGCCGTAGAGACCGACGCGCAGCTCGGCCTCGCCGTCGCCTTCCTTGACCGCGGTCGTCACGTAGACGCGGTCGCCCCAGACGACGGGCGAGGAGTGCGAGAGCCCGGGGATGTCGGTGGTCCACGCGATGTTCTCGCCGCTCTCGACGTCCCAGCGCGACGGCGTCACGTAGCCGTCGGCGTAGCCGCGTCCCATGGGGCCGTGATACGACGGCCAGCTGGTCGCGGCCGGGTCCTGAACAGCCGGGTCCTGAACAGTGGTTGCGGCGATCGGCGCGTCGGGGCGCTGTTCGTCCTGCGGCGCCAGCACAGCGCAGCCGAGGGAAGTAGCGATCGTCAGCAGCGCGGTAGGCATCTTGGACGCTATCTTGCCACGAACGCGGGGTCCGGTTCGGTCCCGAGTCCCAGGTCGCGGCATTCGCGCCAGAACCTGCGCACGCCCTCTAGGTCCTGCACGTCGAGGTCGTAGTGCGCAGCCCCTTCGGTCCCGTCGACGGCGCCCCGCGCGCGGCCGCGCGCCCGCGCTTCGGCGAGCACCGGGAGCACGCGGTCGTGGTCGACGCCGGGCCGCAGGACCCAGAGCGCGAACACGAACGGCAGCCCGGTCCAGCGGACCCACTCGGTGCCGAGGTCCCAGACCTCGCGACCGCCGGCGTCCGCTTCGAGCCCCGGATCGCCGATCATCATGACGAGGTCCTGCGGCAGCTCGTCGGGGCGGCGCGTCGGCGCGACGGTCTGAAAGGCGGGCTCGCCAGCGACCTCTTCGGCGTACACGTGGTGCAGCAGCAGCCGGAGCAGCGCGACGGTCGTCGCCGAGCTGCTGTCGCAGCCGACGGTGCGGATCGGGACGCCACCGCGGCGGAACGCGCGGACCGAGCGGATCTCTTCCTTGCACGCGATGCCCAGCCCCGCGGCCACGGTGTAGCCAGGATGGCGGATCGCCTCGACGGACGACAGCAGCGCCGCGTCGAGCTCTCCCGCGCGCAGCGCCTGGATCATCGCGGTCGGCGGTTCGCGCACGAGCTCGACGCCGTCGGCAGACTCCAGTCCACCCAGCAGGGGGGCGCCGACGCCGTAGGGGACTCCACCGATCCGAATCGTCACGTGTGCTCCGCGCGCGGTCGCGGCGACCGCATGCACGTAGCTATACGGACTGCCCAGCCTTCAGCACAAGCGC
>JBERSB010000412.1:0-7545 GCA_041236755.1 Luminiphilus sp.
AAGTCGGCGGTGCACCTGGGGGCGGGCAGCACGGTGCGCATCCGCAACCTCGCGACCGGGCAGACCGAGTACGGTCTGCTGGCGCGCGCGTCCACGCAGCGCCAGGGACAGCAGCAGCTGCGGCTGCCGTCGGTGTTCCAGCTGGACCTGCTGATGCCGGTGCGCGGCTCCTACGACGCGGTCGACACCGTGGTGGAGCCGCTGGTGCCCGCGCCGGTCAACGTCAACACAGCCTCGCGAGAGGTGTTGGCCGCCGCGCTCGCGCACGTGCGCCGGAGCGACGAGCTCCGCATCCCCGGCGACAACCAGCGCCGCAGCACGGCGCCGCCGAACATCTCGCGCGGCGCGGCCGAGGACCTCGCCGACGAGCTCGTCGAGCTGCGCGGCGGCGGCCCTTTCACGGGCTGGCGCGACCTGGTCGAGCGCTTCTTCGCGCCCAAGGTGCAGGGCGACGAGAACAACCGCATCCGCAACAAGTGGATCGACCTCTACCGCAACGTGCGCACCGGCCGCGACAGCGTGCTGGAGATGGGCACCGCGCCGCTCTGCTTCAAGTCCGGTCCGTGGGTGACCTACCGGGCCGCTGCGAGCAAGAAGCGCAGCGTGGTCGCGCCGGGCGTGGTCGGCCGCCACGAGCGCACCGGCCGGGCCGCGATCCTGCCGGGCTTCCGGGTGGAGCGGCAGTGGGAGACGCAGGTCGCGTTCGAGGACGCGTTCGTGCTCGACCGGCGCGCGCCGTTCTGGACCACGTCGCCGGTCAACCTCGGCCACCTGCAGCCGGGCTCGACGGGCAACGACCCTGCGTCGCGCTACTTCCCGCACCTGGTGCCGGTCGCGTATCCCAGCCTCGGCTTCGGCGCGCCGCGGTTCGCGGTGGACGACCCGGCGGACTCGGGCGTCGAGCCCGCGACGTCGGTCTCGCGCCGCGGCCAGTGGCGCGGCAACGCCGGCGTGGTGGCCATCGACTCCTTCGCCCAGAGCATCAACCGGCGCGGCCGGGACGTGCAGAAGGAGGGGCCGTACCTGATGAACAACATCGGCCCGATGGAGACGGGGGGGCAGCCGCAGCAGGGCGGCAACCGCCGCCACGACCAGATCTCGTTCCCGTTCTCGGTCGACGGCGGGTTCATGGGGCGTTTCGCGACGTCGTTCTGGCTGGAGCCGCAGACGCTGGACGGCGCCGTGCTGTTCGACCACGGCGACGGCGACGCCGACCGCAACCGCTTCGCGGTGCTCGGCCGCGACGGCAACCTCGTCGTCGAGGTCGTGGACGAAGCGGGCATCGACCCCAACCCGAGCGAGTCGCCGGCGGGCGTCGAGCGCACCGCGGTGCAGGTCAACCTGCCGCTCGCCGAGCTCGGGCTGCCCGCGAACACGCCGGTGCACCTCAACGTCTCGGCGCCGACCGGGCGGCCCGGCGACATGTCGGTGTTCGTCGACGGCATGACGCGCGGCAAGCGCAACTTCTGCACCTACCTCACGACGCCGATCCAGCCGTTCGACCCGACGCTGCAGAACAACGTGTCCGGCTACGGCCAGGACCCCAACCGCGCCAACGGCAACGACCGCTACCTGACGATCGGCGTGGAGTCGACCGAGGGCTTCCCGCCGGTCGGCGTGCTGCGCATCGGCCGCGAGCTGTTCGAGTACTCGTCGTTGAACGGCAACGCCTTCGTCTGCGAGTTCCGCGACTCGCTCGGCGGCCGCGGCGCCCGCCAGCGTGCGCGCGAGCACCGGCCCAGCGTGCCGGTCGACGAGAACGGCCGGCCGACCGTCGACTTCAACGACCCGCAGTTCCAGGGCGTCAACCTCGACGTGTTCCCGGAGCACCCGGCGGGCTCCCTGGTCGAGCTCTACGGCTACGGCGCGGTGCTGACCGAGGACACGCCGATGATGGTCGGCGAGACCGCGCTCGCGGACGCGATCGGGCAGTTCTCGATCGCGCGCGCCTTCGTCAGCAACCCGGACCCGATCACGCTCGTGCCGCTGCAAGGGCCGCCGATCCCCATCGGCTTCGGGATCGACGAGGACTGGACCGGCGACCTCGAGCTCGCCGATCCGGTGCCGACAGGAGACGACCAGCCGCCGCCTGCGGCGTCGCAGGAGGTCGCCGACGGGTTCTCTGCCGGCGGCGGCTACGCGCTCTTGATCCAGGAGCGGCGCAGCTTCGAGTTCAACGCGAACGGGCTGATCTCGGGCACGACCACCGAGGTGGGCGGCATCGAGCTGATCAAGTACGCGTCCAAGCAGGGCACGCGCCTCGTCAACGTGCAGCGCGGCCAGACGGTGCCCGGGCAGGACAACTTCATCAGCAACAACCTGTTCGACCAGACCGCGCGCAAGTTCGTCACGGACTACAACAACAACTGGCAGCTCGCCAACGGCCAGGGCACCTGGGACGACGTGCCGACGCGCATCCTGTTCGTCGTGCCGGTGTCGATCGCGGTGCAGAACACCGCGGTGCTGTGGGACCCGCAGACGACCAACACGACCGAGTGGGTGCAGCTCTACCCCGCTGGCCAGGAAGCGGACATCGAGTGGGTGCGCTACGACGCGATCGTCGACGGGCGCTTTCTGCTGCGCGCCAACCGCGGCGCATGGAACGCCTGCTACCAGGAGCTGACGCGCACGTCGAACCGGCAGAACACGCAGGTGACGCCGCTCGGCCCCAACGCGCCCGACATCCCGACGGAGCCGCCGTGGGGCACGGTCGAGCCGACGTCGGGCTTCATCGGCTACACGCCGCAGCTCGAGCGCACCTTCCCGCAGATCCACTGGGCGAGGCGGCGGCTGGCGTTCCGCGGCGACCCGTTCACGCTCACGTCGTCGCACCCGCAGTCCAACTCGCAGGTGACGCAGTGCCAGCGGGTCCAACTCCTCTGGGGCGGGGCCAACACGGGCTACTCGGGCCGCGTGGGCCGCAACGACCGCGTCGCGCTGGTGCAGGGCTCGGTCGCGAGCGGCACGTCGCGCCCGGCGGTCGAGTGGCACACGGCGACCTGGGCGGTGCGCAGGTACGGCTCGGACAACGTGCAGCCGAACCGGGTCCCGTCCGAGCTGTTCGGCCCGCGGCCGTTCCAGCTGATCGCCTTCAAGGACGGCGTGCAGAACCAGTTCATCGGTCCGCCGTTGAACACCCAGCTGCGCGACCCGCGCCAGTACGACCGCATCGTCAAGTTCCCGAGCGGTGAGCTACCTGCGGCTTTCTGCGCCAACCCGTCGGTCGGCGGCGCCGTCGGCGGAGAGCAGCCGATCCAGGGGGTCGTCGACGAGGTCGAGGTGGTGCAGCACGTCGCGCCGGACCTGGTCTTGGACGAGATCATGGACGAGAACGCCCAGCAGCTGATCGTGCTGCGGCGCGTGACCTTCAACTCCATCGCTGCGTGGGGCAGCAGCGCAGACTTCCTGTCCTCGTTCCCGGAGAGCGGCGGCCTGATCCAGGTCGACGACGAGGTGATGGCGTACACCGCGCGCAGCGGCCGCGACCAGAACACCGGCGTCATCACCATCGCGAACGACGGCAGAGGCCTGTTGAACACCGAGGCGCGCGGCCACGACCGCGGGGCGCGGGTCAAGTTCTTGTCGCACCGCCCCGCCGCGATCCTCGCGGGCGGCGTCGGCGGCAACGAGTCCGTGCTCACGGTGCAGGACCTCGGTCCGCTGCCGGTCGCAGGCACGCTGCTGATGGGCCAGGAGCTGCTCCACTACACGTGGTCGAGGCGGGACGCGAACACGCTCGAGATGCCCAACTGGTATGCGCCCAACCCCGACGGCACGGTGGACACGTCGGGCTCGTCGGCGCGCGGGCTGTTCCGGGGCCGCTACGGCACCGCGCCGCAGGGTGCGGGCACCGGGCAGGTGGTCATCCAGTTCCCGTTCCGGCACTGGGACCGCTACGTGGACTTCAGCGACGACCCGGAGCTGGCCTACTTCCAGGTGACCACCAACGAGGCGCCGGTGTTCTTCCGCGACCTGCAGTGGCGCGAAGAGACGACCGACCCGCGCGTGCAGGTGATCTGCCGCGTGCGCACCGACAGCCTCGCGCCCTGGACGGCGGACCCGGCCGAGCACCCGGGCCTGTGGGAGTTCTCCGGCGGCTCGTCGGACAGCGAGCCGCACCGCATCGCGCGGCAGGCGTCCCGGCTCGAGGTCCGGTTCTACACCGTCTACCAGCCGGGCTGCCTCGACCTGCAGGCGTTCACGCAGCACGGCTGGAAGACGTCGGCGCGGGTCGAGGACGTGCGCGTCCAGTACGAAGGCCAGAGCCGCATCCTCGACGAGCAGGTGACGGCGCGATGAGGAGCGCGACCGACAGCTCCGCGCCGCGCGCCAGCGGCTTCACCCTGATCGAGCTGCTGGTGGTCATGGGCATCCTGTCGGGCTTCTTGATGATGCTGGTGTCGCTGGTCGACAGCGGGCTGACCATGTTCCGCGACGGCGAGACCAGCCAGGTGCTGGCCGACCGCGGCGCGCGCGCGCAGCAGGTCATCCGCGACGAGCTGAGCCGGCTGCGCGGCAGCTCGACGGGGCGCGACCGGACCGAGGTCGAGGACCGTCTCGTGGTGCAGGTGCTGCCGATCGGCCTGTCGAGCGCGCCCATGCGCGGGGCGACGTTGGTGCAGGTCGTGCGCGGCGCGGTGCACCTGTCGCCGGCGCGCGAGCTCGCGATCGTCGGCAAGCGGCTGGCGGCCGAGGTCTTCGAGGAGGACCCGTCGCTGACCCCCGAGGAGGTCGTCGCCGAGGTCGAGCTGCGCAGCGCGTCCGAGCCGCTCCGCGGGATCGGCAACCTGCTGATGGTGCCCTGGCGCCAGGAGGGCGCGGACGACGCGATGCTGGAGCTGCGCGCGGGCTGGTTCCTGCCCGGTCAGCGCCTGCCCGCCGGCGGCGACCGCTTCGTAGATCCGTTCGAGGTCGTGGTGCCGGGCGAAGAGGGCCTCTCGGGCCTGATGGTCTACGAGCTGACCGAGCCGATCCTGCAGAACCTGCTGCACGTCGAGTTCGGGTTCTGGTCGCAGCGGACGACCTCCTGGGGCGACGAGCGCGGCCCGCTGCACGGCTTCCAGTCCGGTGCTTCCGGCGACCTCTCGGCGCCGCAGGCGATCTGGGACAGCGCGCGCGGGGGCTGGCTGGTGGACGCGGCCAGCGGCGGCGAGTTCGCGTTCGACCTCGGTCCGATCAGCGAGACCGACCCGACCGACGACATCCACCCGCACGCCGTGCTCGTGCGCGTCGTGGTCGCGCAGGACGCCGGCGCCACGCCCGAAGGGCTGCTCGCGGGCTTCGTCGGCGAGGAGGACGCCAGCCTTCCGCTCTACGACGGCGCGGCGTTCCCGGGCGCGCGCGACGGCGGCTACGTCAAGGTCGCTGGCGAGTGGATCCGCTACGCGCGCCTGGACGGCGACCGCCTGATCGGCTGCAAGCGCGGCCAGCGCGGCACCAAGGTCCTCGATCACCCCGCCGGCACGGTTGTGCACGTCGGCCGGACCGTCGAGTTCGTCGTGCCCGTGCTGCACGCCAAGGACGACTTCAATGGTTGAGTCGCTGCGACCACACGGCCCCAGCCGCGACAAGGAGCGCGGCTTCACGCTGGCGGAGATGCTGGCGGCGCTCGGCATCCTGCTGTTCGGCGTCACCGCGCTGCTGGGCGCGCTGTCGTCGAGCATCAGCCAGCGCCGCACCACCGACGCGCGGCACGAGCTCACGGCGCTCTGCGACCTCGCGATGCACAGGGTGCGGCACGAGGCCGTGCGCTCGACCAACGGCGACAGCTCGCCGTTCGATTTGGAGTTCGTGCCGCTGGTGGACCAGCCGGTGCCGGGTTTCCCCGGCATGACGTGGTCCGCGACGGCGACCAGCGACGAGAACCGGCCGCTGCTCTGGCTCGTCAAGATCGAGGCGCGCTGGCTCGACGAGGGCGAAGAGGTCCTAGCCGAGTTCCTGCGCGTCGTGCCGCGGCAGCTGCAGCTGCGCGACCGCGTATTGTCTTATCGTGAAGGGTCTACCGGGCCGCCTCGTTGAGGGGGCCCCAGAACAGGAACATGGCTATGTCGATGCAACGTGCGCTCACCTCCTTCGCCTTCTTGGCGGCGTGTTCCCTCTCTGCAGGGGCAGGAGCGCAATCCGTCCAGCTGGCCGACGGCCGCGTGCTGCTCGCCTCGGTCGAGGAGGCCGACGGGGACGGCCTGCGCGTGCGCCGCCTCGACAACGGGGGCTTGCTCGACCTTCGCTGGGACCACCTGAGCGCTGCGAGCGCCACCAACTGGAAGAAGAAGTTCGACCTGATCGGCGACCAGCAGGACGAGATCCTGGTGCGCGCGACCGAGGTCGTCTACCTCAGCAACGGCACGCGCCAGACGGTCATCGGCCGGATCACCGACCCGTCGGGGGACCCCATGATCGTGCAGGCCAAGGGCGTGCCCTACCCGGTCCAGCGCCGCAACCTCCGCGGGGTGCGCACGATCGAGGTGCCGGCCACGCAGGTCTACACCAAGGACGAGTTCTACACCGAGGCGCACACCCGGCACGCTCCGGGAGAAGACGCCAACAAGCACATCCTGCTCGCCGAAGAGTTGGTCAAGTTCCGCGACTACGACCGGGCCTCGGAGCACCTGGACCAGGCCGCGGACCTCGACAACGCCAAGGACCCTGCCAAGCTCGCCAAGCTGATCGACCGGCTGAAGCGCTACAAGGCCGCGGCGCGCGAGCTGGGCATGATCGAGCAGCTGCAGGCATACAGGAGCCGAGGCAAGCTGCGCGATTTCGAGAAGGGCCTCGAGCTGATCGCCACGTTTGAGCAGCAGTTCCCGGACAGCAAGCTGCGCGCCGAGTTCGACCGGACCAAGGACCGGTTCGACAAGGCCAGGGACCGCTACCTGACGCAGAAGGTCGCCGACCAGTGGCGCAAGTCGATCAAGGTCGTCGCGCAGAAGCGCATCGGCGAGGGCGGGCTGACGCTGCAGGCTGCGCGCGACTTCGCCGAGGGCGACATGACCGACGCGATCGTCGAGCGGCTGGCCAAGTCGCTCTCGCTCGAGCCGCAGGAGATCAAGACGCTCTGGGAGAGCCGGGAGAAGTACACGGTCGGCAAGCGCTCCGACTACTTCGCCTACGGCGTCGGTTCGTGGGTGCTCGGTGAGAAGGAGATCCTCAAGGACACCTCGGCCGGCAAGGCCAAGGAGAAGCAGCAGCAGAACTCTTCGCAATCGGAGCCCGCCGGCCAGGGCCGCGACGTCGAGCGGTTCGCCAAGCTGCTGCGCCAGGCGATGGAGCGCCGCCGCGGCCAGGCCCAGCAGGGCGGCCAGCGCGAGCAGACCGAGGAGGGCTGGTGGGGCGGCGCCACCAAGTCCGAGCAGGCGAGCTGGCTGCGCGCCTACTACGCCGAGTACAGCGGCCAGCTCAAGGTCACCTACGCGACCGCGCAGCAGTGCATCTCCTGCTATGGCGCCGGGACCACGCCTGAGACGGGGCCCGAGGGCAGGTTGGTCCGTATGAAGTGCTACCTCTGCCAAAACACGAAGTGGGTGCGGAGCTTCAAGGCCTTCTGAC
>JBERSB010000413.1:0-2437 GCA_041236755.1 Luminiphilus sp.
GTCGTCTTGATGCGCCGCTTCTTCAGCACGTCGAAGCAGTGGTTGCGGACGAACGTGTAGACCCAGGTCGTGAACTTGGCGCGCGCCGGGTCGAATTTGTCCATGGAACGAAACACTTTCAGGAACACCTCTTGGGCGAGGTCCTCCACCTCGCGGCGATAGCCCTGGCCGAGGAACCGGTAGATCGTCGCGATCACCGGCCGCTGCAGGGCTTCGACGAGCACCCGCGACGCGTCTTCTTCGCCGTGCTGGGCGCGCTGGACGAGCTCGGTGGTGATTTCGGTCATCGTGGACAGGGTGGCCTCGTGCTTCGAACGCGCCGCCGGTTCGTTCCCGACATTTTCGCGGCTGGGTCGGATTCCCACAGAAAAATGGCCGGTGCCGCCCGATCGCGCCGCCGGTCGTCCTGCCCGGTGGCGGCGGTCGACCCTATCGTGCTGCGATGGCCGCGCGACTCGCTCCCTGGCTCCTCCTGTCGGCGGCTGCGTGCGCGCCCTGGTCGGCGACCCTGCCGCGGCAGCAGCCCAACATCGTGCTCGTCTTCGTCGACGACATGGGCTGGGGCGACTTCTCCTGCTTCGGCAACGAAGCCGCTGAGACGCCCCACGTCGACCGCCTCGCCCGCGAGGGGCTCCGGTTCGAGCAGTTCTACGTCAACTCGCCGATCTGCTCGCCGTCGCGGGTCGCGATCTCGACCGGGCACTACCCGCAGCGCTGGCGGATCACGTCGTACCTCGCGCACCGCGCGCAGAACGAGCGGCGCGGCATGGCGCAGTGGCTCGATCCGGCGGCGCCGACGCTGGCGCGGTCGCTGCAGCAGCAGGGCTACGCCACCGGACACTTCGGCAAGTGGCACATGGGCGGCCAGCGCGACGTCGACGACGCGCCGCCGATCTCCGCCTACGGCTTCGACCGCTCGCTGACCAACTTCGAGGGTATGGGACCCAAGCTGCTGCCGCTGACGCTCGAGCCCGGGCAGGCGAAGCCGAAGAAGATCTGGGCCGGCGCCGAGCGGCTGGGAGACGGCCACCGATGGATGCTGCGCTCGGAGATCACCGGTGGCTTCGTCGACGCGGCGCTCTCGTTCGTTGACGAGGCGGCCGCTGCCGGCAAGCCGTTCTACGTCAACGTCTGGCCCGACGACGTGCACAGCCCGTTCTGGCCGCCGGTGACGCGCTGGGCCGACGGCAAGCGCGCGCGCTACCTCGCGGTGCTCGAGGAGATGGACCGCCAGCTCGGCAGGCTGTTCGCGCGGATCGAGCAGGACCCTGCGCTGCGCGACAACACGCTGGTGCTGATCTGCTCGGACAACGGCCCGGAGAAGGGCGCTGGCAGCGCCGGGCCGCTGCGCGGCCACAAGACCATGCTCTACGAGGGCGGCGTGCGCTCGTCGTTGGTGGTGTGGGGGCCGGGCCTCGTGCGCGGCGCGGGCACGGTCAATCGGACCTCGGTGTTCTCCGCGATCGACCTGGTCCCGAGCCTGCTGCAGGTGACCGGCACGCCGCCGCCCGCTGGCGCGGACTTCGACGGCGAGGCGCTCGCGCCCACGTTGCTCGGGCAGAGCGACGCATCTCGCTCGGCGCCGGTCTTCTTCCGTCGGCCGCCCGACCGCGACCGCTTCTACGGCGTCGACGACCTCCCAGACCTCGCGGTCCGCGCGGGCCGCTACAAGCTGCTGTGCGAGTACGACGGCAGCCGCGCGCAGCTGTTCGACCTGGAGGCCGACGTCGGCGAGCAGCAGGACGTGGCGGCGGAGCACCCCGAGCGGCTCGCTGCGCTGCGCGCGCAGCTTCTGTCGTGGCACGCCTCGTTGCCCGCGGACCGAGGCGCCGAGCTCGCGTCGAAGGCGCGCTAGCGGCCGTTCGTCAACGACGCTTCTTCGTCAGGCCGAGCATCGCGTCGCCGAGCGCGGTGCCGAACAGCAGGTAGCTCTCGGCGTTGCCGAACCAGTTGTGGCCGTGGGTCACGTTGGGGGAGTCCTCGGCGTTGCGCAGGAACGCGCGCGTCGGCACGAACGTGACGTTGCCGCGGAAGTCCTTGTGCTTGGTGCCTGCGGCCTGCGAGGCGCGGAACTCCTCGTGGTCGGCGTTGCCGGTCTCGCCGACGACGACCGGCAGCGCGGGCGCTTCGAGGTCTCTGCGCACGTCGCGGATCAGGTGCTCGAGGTTCTTCGCGTACTGCTCGCGGCCGGTCGCGTAGCACATGTCGTTCCATCCCTGGAACCACACGAAGCCGCAGAGCTCGGGCTGGTGCTCACGCAGCTGCGGGAAGCGCGCCGGGACGTCGGCGAGCGCCTCGCGGTACTCGGCCAGCATGCGCGTGTAGTAGGGGCCGACCTCGCCGCCGGCCGACGGCGGCCGGAAGTCCTTGAACAGGCTCTTGCCGCCCCAGCAGGTCTTGACCAGCAGCACCGGGTCGTCATGCGCGTTGCCGACCA
>JBERSB010000414.1:0-2494 GCA_041236755.1 Luminiphilus sp.
CATCCGGCGGTCGACCCCGGGGACGCGTGCGTCCGCGCGACGATCCGCGGAGAACGCGGCGCGCGCGTCGGGCGTGGGCGGCAACCCGGTCAGGTAGCTCGTCACGCGCCGCAGCCACGTCGCATCATCGGCCGGCGGCGACGGCTGGAGGCCGTGGGCTCGCATCTGCGCGAGCGCGAAGCGATCGACGGGGTCGCTGCCCCACTTCTGGTCGCCCGCCCCAGGCACGTCGGGCCGCACGATCGGGGCGTACGACCAGTGCTCCGCCGCCTGGGCGGCGAGGCCGACGCAGAGCGTCACGGCGAAGGGCAGCGCGAGTCGGGCGAGATGCATGGCAGACACGTGCTGCTGATTGTCATGGATGCCACGCAGCGCACAAGCCCGCCCGGCCCGAAGTGTCCTCACGGCTTGCAGCTGTCGATCGAGCGTGCGCGAGGCTCGTGCGCCGAGGCGCTAACCGCAGAGCCGCCGCATCAGCAGCTCGAGCGGCCCGCGACCGAAGCGACCCTTCCACCAGTAGCACACGCAGATCGTCACCGCGAAGAACAGCGCCACCCGGATCCAACCCGCGACCACGCCTTCGCCGGGCGGGAAGCCGATCAGGTCGAACAGCCCGTCGCGGTCGCCGCCACCGATCAGGATCTGCACGATGTAGATCGTGAACGTCATCTGGCCCGTCGCGACCAGCGGACCGCTCCAGCGCGGCGCGGATCGGAAGCTGCCGGCGGCCACGCACAGGCAGATCAGGATCGTCGCCTGCGCAGCCGCCGAGACGACGTATAGCAGCCCAGGCGGGATGCGTTCGAGCGTCGTGAGCGTGCGCACCAACTCGGAGTCCGAGCCGGCAGCCGCCGCCCAGATGCCGAGCGACGAAGCCAGCGCCCCGGCAGCGAGCAGCAGAGCCCGTCGACGCACGGCCGGGCGGTCGATCCGGACGCGGACCAGCAGCATCCCGGCCAGCACGAACGCCAGCCAAGGGAACAGCGGATACATGCCGTCGACGAAGGTGTCCGTCACGTGCAGCCAGGGATCCCAGAACTCGGGGTCCTGGATCTTGGGCGTCCCGAAGGAGTAGCCGCCGTCGTCCGGCGGTGGCGGCGCGTCCAGGTCCATCGGCTCCGGGATCTCGACGACGGTGAACAGCAGCGTCATCGAGACCGCGAGCACCGCGACGATCGCGAGGACCAACGCGCGCGGGGACGCCTTCGCGAAGAGCATCCCGAAGAACAGGAAGAACGCATAGTTGTGCAGGATGCTGAAGCTCCAGAGCGTGCTGGAGTTCCAGAGGTGCCCGACCACCAACAAGAACAGCGCGCGCCGCACGAGCGCGCGCCGCTTGGCGCCGAAGACCTCGGGGTCGTCGTCCGGGCGCAACATCAGCGCGAGGCCGGCGCCGGCGACGACGGCGAGCATCGCCGAGGCGCGCCCCCACCACATCTGGTACATCCACATCAGCGGCAGCGGCCCGTCCGCGAGCATGCCGACGCCTTCGAAGTCCATCGCGACGTGGATGACCATGTTGACGACCACCACGCCGTAGATCGCGACGAAGCGGGCGAGGTCGTAGCCGATCAGGCGGCCCTGCGGCGCGCCCGTCATGCGAACGCCTCGCTCAGGACCGTGAGCATGGCTTCGTCGAACGCGACCAGCACCACACGCTCCACCATCGCGTGCTCCGCGAGCGCCTCGCCCAGGGTCTGCCGGACGATCGCCGCAGCCTCTGTGAGCGGGTAGCCGTAGACCCCGCAGCTGATCGCCGGAAACGCGACCGAGCGCGCGCCGTGCTCGCGCGCCAGCCGCAGCGACGCGCGGTAGCAGCTCGCGAGCTGTTCGGGCTCTCCGTGCCGTCCGTCCACGTAGACCGGGCCGACCGTGTGGATCACGAAGCGCGCCGGCAGGTCGAACGCGGGCGTGATGCGAGCCTCGCCCGTCGGGCACCGCACGCCCGGTGTCACCTCCGGGACAGCCTCGCAGGCAGCGAGGAGCTCCGGCCCCGCTGCGCCGTGGATGGCGCCGTCGACGCCGCCGCCGCCGAGCATGCGCTCGTTGGCGGCGTTGACGACCGCGTCGACCTCGAGCGCGGTGATGTCTGCCCGCACGACCTCGACTCCGTCCATCACCGGAGTCTAAGGAGGACGCGTGGCGAGTTCAGGCCGGCGCGTCTAGACAGGGACGCTCGCCCAGATCGCGAGCGCGCCGAGGAGGGCCGCGCCCGCGACGCCCACGGCGGCGCCCGCTCCGCGCCTGCCGGCGAACCACGGCAGCGCCGCCGTCGCGAGCGGCAGCGGCGCGCACCACGCGAGCACGAACGACATGGCGCGCAGCCCTGCTTCGCTGCGCCCGCAGAGCAACAGGCCGGTGTGCGCCAGCGTCATCAACAGCACGGCACCGCTGCCGCAGACGAACGCGCGGCGCCAGGTAGCCGTCACGCAGGCGAACCCGAGCGCCACGGCGGCCACGCCCGCCGGCCGCCAGTCGGGGCCGTCGCCGGCAG
>JBERSB010000415.1:0-2817 GCA_041236755.1 Luminiphilus sp.
AGCGGCTGCATCGTCGTGCCGGCGATGATGCAGTTGCTGTAGTCGTCGAAGAAGATCAGCAGCCCCGTGAACCAGGTGCAGAGCTGGGTGCTTACCGGCCCCTTCGCGAAGCGGCTGATCCACTGGACCATGCCCTGGATGCCGCCGCTCTTGGACATGACCCCGATGGCCATGAACAGGAACACGACGAACACGATGATCCGGGCCTGGAAGCCGCTCTTGGACGTCCAGACCGGCTCGGCTTCGCCGAGCCCCAGCCACGTGTGCGGCTGCCCGAGGATGTCCGACCAGAGCGTGTCGCTCAGCAGGTGCCACAGGCCCGTCAGCGGCGACAGCAGCCATTCGAACAAGCCGACCTCGACGCCGACGCCGCCGCTTCCTGTCGCGAGGAACCAGGCTGCACCTGCGAGCGACCCCGCGAACAGCGACACGACGATGCGCTGCGTGGCGATCGCCAGGATGATCGCGAGGAACGCGGGGATCAGGCTGCCGCGGCTCGGATACGCCCACGCCTGCGTGACCGAGTCCGGGCCCTGGGTGTCCGCCTGAACGCCCCGTGACCCTGCTCGGATCAGCAGCGGCAACGGCGGTCGCTGCTCGTCGACATACGGGGTCTTCGCGTTGCCGCCCGTTTCGATGCGGCGCGCCGCCGCCCACTCTGCAGCGGTCCGCCGCACCTCGGCCGCTTGGGCCTCGCTGACGACAGGGTCGGGCGGGCTCAGCCGGTACTCGACCGCGAGCGGCGGGATGGCCCCGTCGACCTGCAGCGCCGCGAGCGGGCCGTCACTGGCGAGCAGCCATTTGCGCACCTTGAGCGTGCCCAGATACGCCCGCCCGGCGGCGTTGTCCGGCGACGGGATCAGGAAGAACAGCACCGCGAACGCGGCGGCCGTGATCAGGCGCAGGGGGAGGTTCATGGCAGCTGCGCGCCATCAGAGCAGACCGCGCGCGCCCGGGCCACCTTCGAGCCCCGACGGCTCCAGCCGCGCTTCACCGGAGGGCGCGGCGGAGCTGGTGCACCAGCGCGTCTGGTGCGGCCGGCGCGCCGCCGAGCAGGCACGCGCGCGCCAGCCACAGGCGCGCCAGCCGCGGCGCCCCGGCGCGCGCGGCGACCACGGCCATGGCTGCAGCTTCCGACGCGTCCGTGTCCACGGGCTCGACCGCGACCGTCGCGACCGTCGGGAAGCGCTGCCCTCGTCCTTGGACCAGCCGCACGATCGTGCGGTCGCCGCGTGCGCCCGCCACGCTGCCGACCTGCCAGCCGTCCTGCCACTGCAGCCGCACCTCGCGGTGACGCGCGAGCTGCCGCGCGTCGGGGAGGCGGTCGACCTCGTCGGCTACCGCCGCGCGCAGCCAGTTGTCGCCGAGCCCGAGCGCCTGCAGTTGCGCGCACGCGGGCGCCCAGCGCCCCGAAGCGCCCAGGCGCTCGGCGACGAGGTCCGCGGCGAGCACCTCGCCCTGCTCGATGTGCACGAGCACGGCCTGTTCTGCAGCAGCCCGCGCTGCCTCCGCGGACGCAGCGAGCGCGTCGAGCTTAGCTGCCTGCGGGCCGTCGCCGACCTGTGCCCGCATCCGCGCCAGCACGCCCTGCGCATCCTCCAGGTCGCCGCGGCGTACGTGCATCTCGACCAGTGACGCGAGGCTCGCGAAGCGGTCCGGTTCGATCTGACGTGCAGCGGTGCCTGCGCCGGCGCGGGCATCGGTGCCGGCGAGCGTCACAGCGGGTCTGGATCGCGCGGCCCGCGGACGCGCCGTGACCGGCGCGGCTTCGGCGCGCGGCTCACGCGTGCGTCCGCGCGTCTCGGCAGCAGGCGCAGGCGACAGCACCGCCGCGTTCTCGACGCCGGTGCCGTGGCGTAGATCCGGCTGCGCCCCCATCCAGCCTGCACCTTGGCCGAGCAACCAGAGCACGGCGCAGGCACCGAGCGCCGCAACCCCGCGCCGCCGGCGTCGTCGGCCACGTGTCCGAAGCTGCGCGCCGGTCTGCTGCTCTGGGTCCGCCTCCATGAACCTATCTTCGCACTTCGACGGCCTTGCGGTGAAGCCGGAGCACGCTATCCTCAGCCGTGAAGTCCTCGAGCCGTGCTGTGGCGACCCACTCCAAGCGGTTGGACTCGTGCGAACAGACCAGCGGCTGGTCGGGCCCGGCCTGCAACAGAAACCGCAGGTCCCAGTGGAGGTGCTCGGGTTCGTCGGCCCTCGCCGGGATCGCGTGCACGTCCAGGTCCAGCGGCGTGAGCTCGTCGGTCCACGCCACGAAGGTGAACCGCTCCATGCCCGACTCCTCCTGCGCTTCGCGCAGACACGCGCGCTCGACGCGCGGCTCGCCGTCGACGTGGCCGCCCAGCTGCAGCCACTTGTCGAGCTTCTTGTGGTGCGTCAGCAGCACCTCGTCCCCGCCCGGCGACAGGATCCAGGCAGACGCGGTGACGTGGCCCGGCGCGCACGAGCGGAGCAGGCAGTCCTCGTGCGTCGCGACGAAGTCCTCGAACCGCTGCACCAGCGCCCGCTCCGCGGGCCAGCGCGACGCGTAGCGGCCGAGCAGGAGCTGGAGTTCGCTTCGGTGCATCAGGACAGCATGCCGCGCAGCGCGTCGTCGTCGACCTTGCCGTTGGCGTTGAGCGGGAGCGCGGGCAGCACGCGCACCACCGCCGGCTGCATGTAGGACGGCAAGCGCGCGCGGCAGCGCCGCCGCAGCGCCTGCACGAGCGCGTCGTCGCCGGGGTCGCCGACGCAGCAGAGCGCGATCCGGTCTCCAGCTGCGTCGCTGCCGACCCCGAGCACCACCACCTCGCCCACGCCGTCGACGCCGCGCAC
>JBERSB010000416.1:0-2480 GCA_041236755.1 Luminiphilus sp.
ACACCGCGGTGCTGAACCAGCCGGTGCAGGTCAGCGGCACGTTCTACCTCGGCCTCGACACGTCTGCGCAGAACGCGTTCCTCAGCAACCTGAACAGCGGCGCGGGCGGCAGCGGCTTCTACCGCGACGTCGTCAACGGGCCGGTGAACTGGACCGGGTCCGGACTCGTGCAGCGCCCGTCGTGGCGCGTCGCGTGCCAGCAGCAGGTCTCGGGCAAGGTGCCGGCGATCGGCTTCGACGGCCTGCCGCAGCTGGGCGCGACCTACGACCCCAAGGTCACAGACGCCGCGCCGCAGACGTTCGCGCTGCTCGCTTCGGGACTCGACCGGACCGTCTACCAGGGTATCCCGCTGCCCGCGCCGCTCCCGAACGCGCCCGGCTGCGACCTTCTGGTCAGCGCCGACGCGCTCGACCTCGTCGTCACCGACGCCGCCGGTGCGGCCTCGTTCGGGCTGCCGGTGCCGGTCGCGCCGAGCCTCGTTGGCCAGGAGCTCCACCACCAGTGGCTCGTCTGGGATCCGACGGTCAACGGACTCGGGATCGTGACGTCCAACGCGGGCACCGCGACCGTGCAGAACTGAGCGCGGCGCGCAGCCGATCCGACGAGCACGTCGCGAAGGGGTCGGGCAAAGCGCCTCGCCTGCACGGCAGGACCAAACGCGTCTATACTGTTCGTCGCTGCCTCGCCACGGATCCAACATGCGCTCCCCTATTCTGTTCTCGCTGCTGCTCTCGCTCCCCGCCGCTCCGGCCCTCTCACAAGACCTCGTGCTCGACAAGTTCGGCGGCGGCCTCGGTCGCCCGCTGGTCTGCACCCTCTCGGGTGCCCCCGGCGAGCCCTACGCCCTGCTGCTGGACCTGATCGAGTTCCCGACGTTCCTGCCGGCGCTCGGCGTGCAGATCGACATCACCGATCAATACGCCTGGATCAGCTACAACACGCCGGGCTTCGTCGGGACGCTGGACGGCACCGGCGCGGCTGCGCCGACCGCCGTGATGCCGAACGACCCTGCGTTGCAGGACTGCGTGTTCTCGTTCCAGGCCGTCGGCGGCTCGGGTCCGTATCGCGTCTCCAACCTCGTGCGCGTGACGCCACAGGAGCCTGAGACCTTCAAGCCGAGCCTCGGCACCCCGCCGCTGCCGATCCTGGCCGGCGGCGCCGTCGACGCTGGTAGCGGTTCGCTGCTCTTCGTCGGCGGCACAGGCCCGGTGGCGCAGCGCTACGACTCCCTGAAGGAGGAGTGGACCCTCGCCGGTGCGAGCTTCGGAGTCGGCCTGCTCTCGCAGACGACGCCGCTCTCGGACGGGCGCGTGTTGTTCACCGGCGGCCTCGACCTGACCACCGGGCAGCCGACGACGGCTGCGGCGGTCTACGACCCGACCACCGGGGCAACGACCTCGCTGCAGATGGCCGCGGCGCGCGCAGGCCACGGCGCATCGCAGCTCGGCAACGGCCTCGTGTTGATCTCGGGCGGGCTCGAGTCGTTCGACCTCGCCGATCCGCTGTCGATCTTCAGCAGCATCCTGAACTCGACCGAGCTGTTCGACCCGAACACCAACGCGTTCTCGACGGGCCCGAACATGCTCGAGGCGCGCGCGTTCCACACGTCGACGACGCTCAGCAGCGGGCAGGCGCTCGTCGCAGGCGGACTCTCGGTGCTGCCGATCGTGAACCTGCCGACGGTCTCGGCGACCGCGTACCTGTTCAACCCGGCCACGGGCAACTTCGGGCTGCCCGGTTTCTTCGGCAGCGGTCGCCTGCTGCACAGCGCCGTCGGACTGAGCAACGGCAAGGCGCTGCTCTCGGGCGGGCTGAGTGTCGACCTGTCGGTGTTCCTGCAGACGGGCAACATCGCCGACATCGTGATTGGGACGCGCGACGACTGCGTCGTCTACACACCTGGGTTCTTCGGCTCGTTCCAGACCGTGGGCGGCATGCAGGCCGGCCGCGCGGGTGCTGCGATGGCGGCCTTCCCCGACGGCTCGGCGCTGATCGCCGGCGGCTTCCAGCTGACCATCGACGTGACCAACGGCAACTTCGTCGCCAACGCCACGGACACCGCGGACGTGTTCTCCCAGGGACCCAACGCCATCTCTGCTGTCGGATCGATGGCAGCGCCCCGGCTGTTCCCGCAGGCCGTGCAGCTCCCCGACGGCACCGTGATGATCTACGGCGGGGGACCGCTGACGACCGAGATCTACCAGCGGTGAGGTAGCATGGGGGCACGGGCCGAGGCCTTGCTTCGCCCGCCCCCGCGTCCCAAGTCGCAACGTGGACTTCGACCTGACAGAGCCGTCGCTGCCCAACGGTCCGGTGCCGATGTTCCCCCTTCCCGGGGTGTTCCTGTTCCCTCACCAGGTCATCCCGCTGCACATCTTCGAGCAGCGCTACCGGGACATGGTCCGCGACCTGCTCGACGGTCCGGGTCGGTTCGTGATCGCGTCCCCTCGCATCGGCGAGAAGGAGACCTCGCAACACG
>JBERSB010000417.1:0-6613 GCA_041236755.1 Luminiphilus sp.
GCGCCGGGTGCGGACAGCGAGGACCGGCTGCGGTCGGGGGTCGCGGCTGCGTGCGACGCCATCCGCGGCGAAGGCATGGTCCCGTCGCTCGAGCCGGAGCCCGGCATGGCGGTCGAGACGGTCCACGCGTATCTGCAGCTGCGCGACCAGCTGGGCGAGGAGGCGCCGCGCCTGACGCTCGACGTCGGGCATCTCTACGCCGTCTGGGAAGGCGAGCCTTGCGAGGTGATCGCCGAGGCCGCGCCATTTCTCTCCCAGGTCCACCTGGAGGACCACCGACGCGGCGTGCACGAGCACCTCGCCCCGGGGGCCGGGGAGGTGGACTTCGAGGGGGTCCTAAACGCTCTCCAAAATAACGGTTACGAGGGACCGGCCTGTTTCGAGCTGTCCCGCCACAGCCACTGCGCCCCCCAAACCGTGGCAGAATGCCGCGCGGTCTGGAAGCGGCACTTGGGGTCATCCCGGCGTTGACCGGGGTGGCTGGTGGCCTACTCTTCCGGGCTCCGGTCCGGCCAGACGGCCACGACCTGCCACCTTCCACATCTGCCGTATGAGACTCTGTCCTTCCGTCGACGGCTCCGGCTCACCGCTGATCACCCACCGGATCGGCGCGGACGTGTGCCTTTCGCGTCAGGCGACCAACTTCCACAAGTGCCACCGCTGCGTCTACCGCGGCCAGGCGGCGGGTTGGCAGCCGGCGGACGAGGTGCTCGCGCGGATCGAAGGCGCAGCAGAGGCTGCTGCAGACGACAGCCGACCCGTCGTCATTCCGCGCCCGGCAGCGCGCGAGCAAGCGCCCGCGACGGAGTCGTCCGGCGGTGCGGGCCAGGCTGTGGCCGCCAACGGCTGATTCCGCGTCCTGTCGCCCTCTTCGCGCCCATTTGCTGCAAAGGAGGGCTGGGCCCGGAGCCGGCCTCAGAGCCGCTCGGAGTAGCTCGCGCGGAGCTTCTGCAGCTCGCTGGCCGCGGCCTCGTAGCTCTGCTCGAGCTTGGGGGCGAGCTGCAGCGACTCGTTCATCTTGCGGCTGCGGGTCGAGATCTGCAGCTGCTCGCAGATGTCCTGCACCATGCGCGCGCCGAGGTTGCCCGACGAGGCCTTGAGCGAGTGCGCCGCGCGCTCGGCCTTCTCGAAGTCGCCGGCCTCGAGCCCTTCGCGGACGGCGGCGACCTTGGAGGGGCTGTCCTCGAGGAACATCTGGATCAGGTCGAGCAGGAGGTCCGGGTCGCCGTCGCTGGCAAACGACAGCAGCTCCTCGAGCACGTTTCGATCCAAGGCGTCTTGCATGGTTTCCCTCGCACGACTGATCGGAACACCGAGGTCGGCTACTTGACGCAGGGAGAGTCCGCCAAGCCCTTTTCTTCAAGCACCTTGTGTCGAAATGAGACAGCCCCCCATGGCAGCGGGCGATGCGTTGCGCGCGCGCGCCTTCGCGTGGACCACCGCCCGGGCGGTTTTCCTACGCGTTGGCTGCTGCGCGGACCTCGTCGTCGGTCAGCAGCCGCTTGCTGGACTTGCCGGCCTCCAGGACCTTGCCGACGACCTCGTCGGTCGGCTCGATGCCCAGGCGCTCCAGGACGAACGCCGCGTTCGAGCGGCCGGCCATCGGCCCGACGGCGATCCGCTGCTCGAGGCCGACCATGTGCGCCGGGACGCCCGAGTAGACCGAGTCGGCCAGCTCGGTGTCGCCCTTCTTGAAGGCTTTGATGACCGCCGCTGCGTGCACGCCCGTGCCGGTCTCGAACGCGTCCTGACCGAGCACCGGGTAGTTGTGCGGCACTTCGACCTCGAGCGCCTTGCTCGCCGCCTCGACGTAGCTCGGCAGAGAGGTCAGGTCGTTGTCGATCCAGCCGAGCAGCTTGCAGTTGACCAGCAGCTGGTCCATCGGCGCGTTGCCCGCGCGCTCGCCGACGCCCAGCGCGGTGCCGTGCACGCGGTCGGCGCCGCCCTCGATCGCCGCCAGGCAGTTCGCGATGCCGAGGTCGCGGTCGCGGTGGCCGTGCCAGTCGACGCCGATGGTGGTGTCGTGCTCGTCGGCGAGCGCGCGCACGAAGCGCACCACCGCGGCCGCGCCCGCAGGCGTCGCGTGCCCGACCGTGTCGCAGACGCAGAGTCGCCGCGCGCCGAGCTCGATGGCCGTCGAGTAGAGCGCGCGCACCGTCTCGGGCATCGCGCGCGTCGTGTCCTCGGTGACGTACATCACCGGCAGCTGGTGGTCCCGCGCGAACGACAGCGCGTCGCGGGTGTTCTGCAGCATGCGATCGAGGGTCCAGTCCTCGGCGTACTGACGGATGTAGCTGCTGCCGATGAACGCGCACACCTCGATCGGGATGCCGGCGCGCTGCGTCATCTCGACGACCGGCTCGATGTCGCTGACGACGGTCCGGCACGCGACGTTGGCGCCGATGTTCAGGCCGTGGTCGCCGATGTGCCTGGCGAGCTTCAGGATGTCCTCGCGCGGCCGGCCGCCGGCGCCGGGCAGGCCCAGGTTGGCCGTGTGGATGCCCAGCTTGTCCATGCGCTCGAGGAGGTCAATCTTGAGCTCCAGCGTGGGGTCGCTGACCGCGGGCGACTGCAGGCCGTCGCGCAGCGTCTCGTCGTCGAACTGCAGCGGCCGGCTGGGCTGGAAGCTGCCGTCGGTCTGGTTCCAGTCGTGGATCAGGTCCGCGATGCGATTCATGTCTCGAAGGTTAGGACGCGACCGCCGCGCAGCCCAGCGCTGTCGCGGCCCGACGCGGCAAATCAGCGGCGTCGCCGCGCGGTATCCGCGCGTGCGGACCGAGGCCTCATCGGCCATGCTCCGACCTTCGTGACCAGCACCCGGCCCCGCGCGCCAGCGCGAGCGTCGGGAACGCGCCGCAGGCGCTGCGACCGGCAGCGAACCCACCCCTCTTGGACCCCATGACCGCGCGACCGACAGCCCTGGCGACGACGCGAGACGCGCTGCTCGTCGCGGCGGTCGCGGTGTTGACCGTCCAGGCGCTGCGGCGGTTCTGCGGGGACCGCTACGTCGTGCCGTCAGGGAGCATGCAGCCGCTGCTCTACGGTGACCCCGAGCGCGGCGACGTGGTCTACGTGGACAAGCTCGCCGACGCCGGGTCATGCGCGCGCGGGGACCTCGTCGTCGTCGAGAACCCCTCCTCCCCGGACCACCAGCTCGTCAAGCGCATCGCCGCGTCGGGGGACGACGCGGCGTGTTGGATCGACATCCTGAGGGGCGACATCTGGCTCGGCGAGAACCCGCAGCAGCTCCGTCGTGACGTCAAGGAGCCGCGCGCAGCGATGGCGCAGAGCGTCACCTGGGCGACGACCGCGGGCGGGCCTGACGCCTCGGCGAAGCTGGACCTGCGCGCGGCCGCCGACGCGCAGACGCTGCGCTCGTTGTCGCGCACCCTCGCCGACGCGCGCGCGGCGCTCAGCGCCGCGTCGCGCGTCGCGCGGCACCGAGACCTCTCGGACGGCGTGCTGCCGGCAGGCACGATCGGCACAGCGGCGCCGGTCGACGCCGGCTACCTGGACGTGGAGGGTCGCCGCAGCGTCGGCGGCGAAGACGTCTACGTCGCCGACTGCGGGGCGCAGCTCTCGCTCGGCGCGCCGCCCGAGGCGCTGCTGATGACCCTGGAGAGCAGCGACTTCGCGGTGACGTTCGTCTGGGAGGTCGCGCGGGGCACGCTCCAGGTCTGGCTGGACGGGCGCGCGCTCGGCGAAGCGCGCCGCGTCGCGGCGACGGCGTGGACCGGCGAGGTGGCCTTCGGTCGGTTGGACGGCCGCTACTTCGTGCTGCTCGGGCCGCGCGACGAGGTAGTGCTGGAGACGCCCGGCGAGGCGCGCACGTCGCGGCCGCGGATGTGGCTGCACGTGGGCGTCGTCGGCGACCGCGCGACAGAGGTGCGCGGCATACGCGTGTTCCGCGACATCTTCTACTACCGCGAGCCCGTGCAGAGCGTCGGCCCCGACAAGGCGTGGCCGAAGTTCGTGCGGCCCGGGCACTGGTTCCTGCTCGGCGACAACGCGTTCGACTCACTCGACAGCCGCCAGATCGGCGACCTGCCGAAGTCGAGCTTCCTGGGCGTGCCAGCCCTCGTGCTCGGGCCGTGGGGGCGCGCGCGGTCGCTGCGAAGATGAGCGAGGAGGAGCCGGACCAACCGCCCTCGCCGGGCGCGGCGCTGGCCACCGGCGTCGTGATCTACGGGGCCATGGCCGCAGCGGCGTTGGTGTGGCTGGACCTCTCGGACCGCTCGGACGCGCTCGCGGAGCGCGCGGTGGGCCATTACGGACCGGTCGCCGCGTCGGCGACGGGGCTCGGAGTCGGGCTCGCCGGGTCGTGGGTGTTCGGCAGGTTGGTGTCCTCCAAGGATCGGTTCCAGGCCATCACCTCGGCCGCACGGCGCCTGTTCGCGCGGGCGGGCGACGGGGTGGTGGTGCCCTTCGCGCTGGTTTCAGCGGTCGCCGAGGAGTTGTTCTTCCGGCTCGCCGTGCAGGAGGTCTTCGGCCTCGCCGGCTCGGTTGCCGCCTATGTTCTGCTGAATAGCACCGCCGGCGGGTTCCAATGGCTGGTGTTCGCGTTCGCCCACGCGCTCGCGCTCGGCTTGCTCGTGCAGTCCGGCTTCGGCCTGCTCGGCTCCGCCACGGCCCACGCCGTGCTCAACTACCTGTGCCTGCGCCGTATCCCGGATTCATGAACCGCACCCACACAGCCCTTCTGCCCGGCTCCCGCTGCAGCTCGCGGCGCTGCTCGCGGGCGCAGCGCCGCTCGCGGCCCAGGAGCGTCGCGCGCCGCCGCAGCCCATGCTGCTGCCGCAGGGGCTCGCGCTGCCGCGAGGGGACCGGGAGCTGACCATCGACGGGTCGCTCGCGGACTGGCCCGAGCTCCCGGCGATGCAGCTCAACGACCGGCGCCAACTCTCGGGGACCGGCCACGGCGCGTGGCGCGGCTTCGACGACGTCAGCGGCGTGGTGTTCATGCTGTGGGACCAGCAGAACCTCTACGTGGCCTGCTCGGCGCGCGACGAGTGGCACCGTGCGCTCGACGCCAACACGCTGGTGCTCACCGAGATCCCCGCCGCGGACTCGCTGGTGCTGACGTTCGACCCCGGCCGGGACACGCGCGCCGGCGGACCGGACCCGGGGCGCGGCGACGACCGGGAGTTCTGGCTGGCGGACGAGAACGGCCGCGAGGTCGTGCAGTGGGACCGCCTGCGCGGGACCGCGCGTGTCCTGCCCGCGCCTGCGCGCATGGTTGTGCTGCACGACCAGGAGCAGGGCATCACCAGCTACGAGGCGCTGATCCCGTGGAGCGAGATCCTGCCGCCCGGAAGCAGTGCGAGGCCCGGTCGCGTCGTCGACCTGCAGCTGGTGCTGAACGACTTCGACGAGAAGACCGACAGCATGCCGCAGACCCGCGTCGGCTGGACGTTCGGGATGGGGCCGGTCGTCGACCCCGGGATGCTCGGCAGCCTGATGCTGTGCAAGGACGACCTGCCGCTGCGCGGCGTCGTGCCGGAGTTCCCGCCGAAGCCGAGCGCGCGGACCGAGCCGGTCGAGCCGCCGGATTACTGGAGCGACCTGACCGCCGAGCTGTTGCGGCGCCCGCCCGCGGTCTACGACGGCGCCCTCACGCCGCAGGAGACCGGCGGGCTCGAGCGCCTCGAGGTTCTAGAGAAGATCGAGCGGCACGCCGAGCGCATGCCGCGCGTCGACTGGCTCGAGCTGCACCAGCGCGTCAACCGCAGGATGACGCGCGAGGTCGCGGGGCTGGTCGGCCGCGGCCTGCCGATGTGGTGGCGCGCGCGCATGCACGCGGTCTCCAAGCAGGGCGAGGACGGCGTGCCCGCGGGCGCGATGCGGCTGTTCCGGCTGCCGATGGGCGGCTGGCTGGTGCGCAGCGGCCGCAAGAACCTCTTGATCGACCCCGCCGGACCGGACGTGCAGCGCTGGCTGTGGGGCGGCGCCGAGCTGTGTGTGCTGACACAGCCGCTGACGATCACGCGCCGCAACGACGAGCTGCTGCTGCGCATGTTCACCTCCAAGCCCGTGCGGCCTGTCGCCGCGCACATCGTCTATCACCTGCCGGTGATTGCGATGGAGAAGATGCCGCTGATCCGACCCGGCGAGACCATGGGGGACCCCGCGAGCGTCGCGCTCCACGCGCTGGGAGCGTCATTGGAGGATGGCCGCGTCAAATACGACTGCAGCTACCGCCTCGAGATCGCAGATTGTCCGCAGCTGTTGTTCGCCGGGCCGACGTTGGCGGTCGACGAGCTGGAGGGCGCACAGGCTATCGACGTGATGATCGTCTCCTCCCGCAATCCGGCGGTCGTCGAGCTGGTCAACAAGGCCGACCCCGGCCTCGTGCTGTTCGACGACGCGTTCCTTCCGCAGGAGAGCGCCAGTTTGCGCCGCGTGCGGCTTGAGAACCTGCACGCGCTGCAGCGGCAGCTGCTGCCGCATCCATCTGTGATCCTGGCGCCGGGTGAGTCCTGGACGGTGCGCCGAGCCGACCGCTCCAAATAGCGGCGTCCAAAGAGTCGGGACAACTGCCCGATATATATGCGCATTTCGCGGGAATAAGGCGCGAATGTTTATTGAGATTCATACCGACACCATTAGCCTCCGG
>JBERSB010000418.1:0-7848 GCA_041236755.1 Luminiphilus sp.
ACGACCCGCGCTGCGGCGTCTCGCGCGGCGACGGCGTCTTCGACCCGGGCTCGGCTGACCTGAGCGCGGCCGCACAGAACCTGACCGACTTCGTGCTCTACGAGGCGTTCCCGGCCTACACGCCGCCCGCTTCGTCGCCGTTCGACCTCAACGACACGACGATCACGTTCATCAACGCCGGAACCGGCTACATCTCGGTCACGCAGGGCTGCACGCCGGCGAGGAACGAGAACTACGGCACGGGTTGCTACGACCTCTCCGACTCGTTCTACGAGGAGATGTCGCCGACCGCGATGGACCTCGACGGCTCGATCGTGTCCGGCCTGAGCCTCGGCCCGGGCGCGGGCTACCTCGTGACGACCTCGGCAGGCGCGGGCGGTATCGCTCCGGGCCAGTCGGCCGTCATCGTCCCCGCCGGTGACGACGACTTCGTCGACACGGCGACCGGCGGCGGCACGCTCGGCATCTTCGTCGGCTCGCACGGCAACATCTCGCGCGTTGCTGCCAACGGCAACGGCTTCGTGCCGTCTGTCTCGACGATGCTCGACAACGCCAACGAAGGCCTCTACGCCTGGACCGACCTCCACTCGGCCAGCGGCGGCGGCAGCGGCGACATCTGGTACGAGGAGAACGGCACGGTCGCCACGGTGACCTACCTCGCGGTCGCCGGCTGGAACACCGGCGCCGGCAACACGATCCAGTTCATCTGGGACACGGCCACCGGCGACTTCTCGATCGAGTTCGAGAACCTCAACACGACGAACCCCGAGGTCTGGCTGGTCGGCTACTCGCCGGCGGGTCCTTCGACGGACGACGGCGGCACGGACATCAGCGCGATGAACGGGGCGCTCGTCTCGGGCCAGAACGTCGACGCGATGACGCTCTCGGCGTCCGGCGCCCCGATCTCGTCGCCCACGGCGGGCTCGACGGTGACGTTCACGGTCGACAACATGCAGGAGATCTTCCCCGGCGTGACCGTCGGCATCCTGGCGGTGAGCCTCGGCCAGACCAACCCGGGTCTGCCGCTCGGCTTCCTCGGCGCGCCCGGCTGCAACGCCTACATCGCGTCGCTGGACCTGACCTTGACGATGACCGGCGGCGGCAGCACGCTGACGCAGGCGTTCAACCTGCCCGCAGGACTCCCCTCGGGCGTCCAGCTCTACTCGCAGGCGGTCAACCTGGTGCTCCCGAACAGCCTGCCCAACGGGCAGAACGCGTTCGGCATGATCCTGAGCAACGGCGTCAGCCACTTCGTCAACAGCTTCTGATCGAAGCTGCGCCGTGCGCCGCGCTTGCCGCGACGCACAGCTGCGCCCATCATCGACGGCCATGCAGATCCTCTGCGTGGCCGTCTTTGTTTTGGGGCTGACCGGGTGCGCGTTGGGCCCTGGACCCGACGACCGGGTCGGACGTCGGCCGAACATCGTCTTCGTGATGGCGGACGACATGGGCTACGGGGACGTCGCGGCGCTGAATCCCGCGAGCTCGATCCCGACGCCCAACCTGGACGGCCTCGCGGCGGCGGGCTGCACGTTCGTGGACGCACACACGCCGTCCTCGGTGTGCACGCCGACGCGCTACGGCGTGCTGACGGGCCGCTACTGCTGGCGCGGCCGCCTGAAGCGCGGCGTCATCAACGGCTACGGCGCGCCGGTCATCGAGGACGGGCGCCAGACGGTCGCGGCGCTGCTCAGAGGTGCCGGCTACCACACGACGGTGGTGGGCAAGTGGCACCTCGGCCTCGACTGGCCCAAGGGGCCCGACGGCGCGCTGCGCTTCGACGAGCCGGTCGGGCGGCCGCCCAACGTGCACGGCTTCGACCACAGCTACATCATCCCAGCCTCGCTGGACTTCCCTCCCTACGTCTACGTCGAGGACGGCCGCGTCACCGAGCCGGACGTCGTGGCGCAGCCTGCGCAGCGATTCCCGGCCTTCCTCCGCAAGGGGCCGCGGGCCGAGGACCTGGTGATGGAGGAGGTCCTGGGCCACCTCGTCGACCACGCGTGCGGCGTCGTGCGCGAGCGGGCGCAGGCGGAGCGACCGTTCTTCCTCTACCTGCCGCTGCCGGCACCGCACAAGCCGGTGCTCCCGCACCAGGACTTCCGCGGCAAGACCTCGCTCGGTGACTACGGCGACTTCGTGACGCAGGTCGACGACGCTGTCGGCAGGCTGCTGCGTACGCTCGACGAGGTCGGCGTCGCCAACGACACGCTGTTGGTCTACACGTCGGACAACGGCTCGTTCATGTACCGGTTCGACGAAGCGGGCCGCAAGGACCACGTCGACGACGCCGGCATCCAGGGCTATCGCGCTGAGCACCACCGCGCCAACGGGCCGCTGCGCGGGACCAAGGCCGACATCTGGGAAGCGGGCCACCGCGTGCCGTTCTTCGTGCGCTGGCCGGGCCACGTGCCCGCGGGCGCGCGCGTCGACGCGACCGTCTGCCTGACCGACTTCTTCGCGACCTGCGCGGACCTGATCGGTCTGCCTTTGTCCGAAGACGCGGCCGAGGACAGCTTCAGCTTCCTCGAGCTCGCCCGCACGGGCGCGCGCGCGACGCCGCGGCCGCCGGTCGTGCACCACTCGGTCGCCGGCATGTTCGCGCTGCGCAAGGGACGCTGGAAGCTGGTGGCGGGCAACGGCTCGGGCGGCCGCGAGAATCCCAAGGGCAAGCCGTTCCAGCAGCCCTACCAGCTGTTCGACCTCGAGGCGGACCTCGGCGAGCAGCGCGACCTCGCCGCCGAGCAGCCCGACCGCGTGGCCGAGCTGACCAGGGAGCTCGAGGCGCTGCGCACCGCCGGCCGCAGCCGTCCGCCCGCCGGGCGCTGACTAGCGGCCGCGGAGGCGGCGGGCTTCCTGCAGCACCCGGTCCCACTGGAACGCGGGCCCGGGGTCCTGCTTGTTGGTCTGCACGTGGAAGTGCCCGAGCACGCCGTCGAAGGCGTCGAGCTGCGCGCGCGGCAGCGCGCGGTTGACGATCGCGCCCGAGTCGTCGCGAGGCGCGCGGACGCGGATGCGCGGCAGCGCCTTGTTGAGCCCGGCTACGAGCTTGGCGAGCGCGGCGTACTGTTCGGCCGTGAAGTCGAACTGGTGGTACTCGGCGCCCTGCACGACGCCGCTCTGGAACTCTGGCCGCGCGGGGCGCGGCACGAAGCCCTCGGTGCGCACGCCGGTCTCTTGCATCCACGCCGGGAACTTCATCCGCCAGCCCTGCGCGTCCCGCTCGTACCAGCGCCGCATGTCCGCGTTCAGCGGGCTGCGCCAGGCGCCGGGGTGGGCGATCTCGACGCCGACCGCGCCGTCGTTGGCGACGGTCGCGTGCCAGGCGCGCTCCTTGAGGTCGAGCGTCTGGTAGATCGTGCCGTCCACGTCGAGCATGAAGTGCACGGACAGGTTGCGCAGGTCCTGCAGCACCTTGAAGCACTGCCGGGACGTGCCGCACACGTCGTAGTGCACGACGAACTGGTGCACCACGTCGCGCAGCGCGTCGAGCGTCCGGGGGGCGCCAGGGCGCTCGCCGTAGCGCTTCTCGCCGTCGAGCCCCTCGCTCCGGTCGAAGTGCTTGCCCTCGCGGTAGGCGCTGTAGCCGTCGGGCTCCAGCCACGTGACGACGCGTGTGCCGATCGAGACGCGCCGTCCCGCGACCACGATGCAGTCGTCGGCGGCCGCGGGCGCGTCGACGATCGCGTCCTCTGCTAGCGACGCGGTGGCCGCCTCGGGGCCGCCCACGCAGCGTGGGAACAGCGTCAGCGACGCAGCGGCCACAAGCGCGCCGGTGAAGAGCGCGCTGCGGGCGCGTGGCCGCCGTGCGGCTTCGAGTCGTTCGGTCATCGGTCGGTAGCCTTCGGTCGGGACCGGTGCCACGAGGTCTCGCGCTGCCACGCCTCGGCGACCTGCAGGAGCGGACCTTCTCCGTCCAGCTTGCCGGTCAGCGCCGTGAGGTTCGGCCGTCCGCCGTCGCGCTCGCGCGCGCTGCGTCCGGTGGGCAGCACCAGGGTCGGGTGGCCGCTGAGGTTGGTGGCGGTGAGCGTCGGGCCGCCGTGCGTCGGGGAGACCAGCACGTCCACGTCGGCGAGCGCCGCGTGCATGTCCTGCATCAGCTGCATGCGCATGCGGCTCGCCTGGATGTACTCGACGGCGGGGATGCTGCGGGCGCTGCGGAAGGCGTTGGGCCAGTCGTTGGCGCGCTGCCCCGGCAGCTGGTCGTCCTGGCCGCTGCGCGTCAGCGCGTCGAAGGCCGCGGCGGCCTCGGCGTGCAGCATCAGCAGCATCGCGCCGTACGGGGCGTCGGGGAGCGTGACGGTCGCGGGCGGGCCGGTGCGCTCCTCGAGCCACGCGAGGAACGCGCGGTCCTCGTCGTTGCGCGGCCAGCCGCGCACCTCGAGCACGCCGATACGCAGGCCCTCGAGGTCGCCGCCGGGTCGCCAGTCGAGGCCCGTGTCGCGCGCGCCCGGGTCGCGGCCGTCGGCGCCGCGCATCACGTCGAACACGAGGCCCGCGCAGGTCGCGCTGCGCGCGATCGGGCCGACCTTGTCCATCGTCCACGACAGCGGCATCGCGCCGTAGCGGCTGACGGCGCCGAACGTGGGCCGCAGGCCGCCGACGCCGCAGCGCCGGCACGGCGAGACGATCGAGCCCAGCGTCTCGGTGCCGATCGCGAACGGCAGCAGGCCTGCCGCGACGGCGCTCGCCGAACCAGCGGACGAGCCGCTGCTGCCCTGCTCGGGGTTGTAGGGGTTGCGGGTCCGGCCGCGGTGCCAGAGGTCGCCCATTGCGAGCGCGCCTAGGGAGAGCTTGGCGCAGAGCACGGCGCCCGCTTCGTGCAGGCGCTCAAGGCAGGTCGCCTGCACGTCCCAGACCTGGTCGTCGTAGGGTGCTGCGCCGAACGTCGTCGGCGCCCCGGGCCACGCGAACAGGTCCTTGGCGCCGTAGGGCACGCCGTGCAGCGGGCCACGGTCCTTGCCCTGCTGCAGCTCGCGGTCGAGCTCGTCGGCGCGGGCGAGCGCCTGCTCTTCGAGCAGCGTGACGACGCAGAGCAGCTCCGGGTCGTGGCGCTTGAGGCGCGCGAGCGCGAGCTCGGTCAGCCGGCGCGAGGTCACCTTGCCCTGCCGCAGGAGGCCGGCCAGCTCCAGGACGGTGGCGAACGCGAGGTCGACGTCCTGCTCGGGTAGGGCGACGTCGGTGGGGATCGGGACGGCGACGCGGCCGGTCGCCTTCGGCCGCGCGACTCCCGGCGGGAACGGGTCGAAGGCGGTGCTCGGCGCCATCTCGAAGCGGATGTCCGCGCTCCGCAGCGCCTCGTAGTCGCGGCGGTAGCCCGCGAGGTCCGAGGCCGCCTGCGCGGTCTCTTCGGGGGTGAAGTCGAGCCCGACGAGCCGCCCGAACGCGGCCATGTCCTCGGGGTCTCCTGCAGCCGCGGCGGTCGTCGGCAGCAGCGGCGCAGCGAGCGGGGCAGCGCCGGCGGCGAGCAGGAAAGAGCGGCGGTCGAGCGGGCGTGTAGGCATGATGGCGCGTCTGGAACCCGGCGCAGACGCCGTCGGGAGCATCCGGCGGCCTCGCGCGTCGTGGCCCTATTCTGGCCCGCGCGCCGTTCGATACCATCTCGCACCCACGCATGCATCCGACCCTCCGACTCCGCCTCTCACGAGGAGCTTCTTCTGCGCTGTGCGCGCTCATTGCGACCGCCGGGCTGGCTGCGCAGGACGCGCCGGCCGGCCGCGAGGCCGCCACGCCGCCGCCCGGCCTGAAGACCATCGAGGCGCGTGAGCTGCTCGACCACGCGACGTTCCTGGCTTCGGACGAGCTCGGCGGCCGGCTGACGGGCTCGGAGGGGCAGCACCGCGCGGCGGCCTACATCGCCGAGCACTTCCGAGGGCTGGGGCTGGAGCCGCTCGGGGACGTCGACGAACAGAGCGGCGAGCGCGGCTGGCTGCAGCGCTACGGGATCGACCGCACGTTCGTCGTCGAGGGCTCTAGCCTGCAGGTCGGCGAGGTGAAGCTCACCGACGGCTACGCCGTGCTCGGCGCGGAAGAGGTCGACGTCACGATCCACGGCGCGGCGGTGTGGGCCGGGTTCGGCCGCACCCGCGGCGCGCTCGCAGACCTCGAAGAGGACGCGGACCTGACCGGCAAGGTCGCGGTCGTGGCGATCAAGGGGCCGCGCGGTCGCGTGCGCGACGAGCTGAGCGTCGAGCAGAAGTTCGGCATGTCGTTCGGCGTGCTCAGCGGCCTCGGCCGCACCGCGCGGCGGCTCGCCAAGGTCGGCGCGCAGGCGGTCGTGTTCGTGCAGCACGACGACCGCATCGGCCTCTCCGACGTGCTCAACTACGTCGCCGTGTCGCCGGGCAAGGCCAACGTCGCGCCGGACTTCTCCGGCGCCGACCGGGGCATGGCGATGATGGGGCGACTGGCGCAGGGCGGCGGCGTGCCGACCCTGGTGCTGTCGACAAGCGCGAGCGCCGCGGTGCTGGGCGCGCTGGGCGTCGACGCCGAAGCGCTGGCGCGGTTCCTCGAGGAGGGGGAGGAGGCGCCCGAGGGCCTGCCCGACGTCAAGTGCCGGCTCGACCTCGAGGTCGACCACGACGGCGAGGCGTACGCGAGCAACGTCGTCGCGGTGCTGCGCGGCGCCGACCCTCAGCTCGCCGACGAGGCGATCGTCTACTCGGCGCACATGGACCACGTGGGCAAGCGCATGGACGGCGACGTGTTCAACGGCGCCGACGACAACGCGTCGGGTTCTGCGGGGCTGCTCGCGATCGCGAGCGCGTACGCGACCGCCGAGGAGCGGCCGCGCCGCAGCGTGATCTTCCTGTCGGTCTCCGGCGAAGAGCTCGGCCTCTGGGGCTCGCAGTTCTTCAGCGACCACTCGACCTGGCAGCTCGACAAGATCGTCGCCAACGTCAACACGGACATGATAGGCCGCAACGGTCCGGAGTCCGGGCCGACCGAGGTCACGGTCACGCCGAGCCACCGTCACCCGAAGTTCTCGACGATCGTGCGCGACTCGGCGCGGTTCGCCGACGCGCTGGGCCTGACGTTCTCGTCCGGCGACAAATACTACTCGCGCAGCGACCACTACAACTTCGCCAAGAAGGGCATCCCGGTCGTGTTCTTCTGCAACGGCGAGCACGAGGACTACCACCAGGTGACAGACCACGCCGACAAGCTCGACGGCGCCAAGATGGAGCGCATCGCGCGGCTCGCGTACTGGACCGGCCTGCACGTCGCCAACGCCGACGAGCGGCCTACAGGCCTGGGTCGCCAGAAGGACTGGCGCGAGCAGGACCGCTAGTGCGCAGCGACGTCGAGCGGTTCCTGTCCAAGGGGGCGTTCGCAGTCGTCGGCGCGAGCGCGGACCGGGCCAAGTACGGCAACAAGGTGCTGCGCTGTTACGTTCAGCACGGCCGTGACGTCGTCGGCGTCCACCCGCGCCTGAGCGAGGTCGAAGGCGTGCCCTGCCATCCGTCGCTGCGGGAGCTGTCCGGCCCGCCGCGCGCGGTCTCCGTCGTAGCGCCTCCTGCGGCCGCGTCCTCGATCGTGGCGGACGCCGTGGCGGCGGGGGTCGAACACCTCTGGTTCCAGCCGGGCGCCGAGGACGCCGACGCGGTGGAGGCCGCGCGCGCGCACGGCATAGAGGTGATCGCGGACGGGGCGTGTCTGCTGGTCGCGCTGGGCTTCCGCGACATCTGACCGCGCGCGTGGGGGAGGGCTGGTGCGCTGCGCTGCGCGTCCGCCTTCGCGCTGGTCGGCGGACTCCGATATGGTGGAGCCATGAGCCTCAGCAGGATCGTCGCGCGCGCCAATCCTCAGCTGGAGCGCCTCTCGTTCAGCGAGCCGGTGGCGTGCGTC
>JBERSB010000419.1:0-18501 GCA_041236755.1 Luminiphilus sp.
CCAGCGACCTCGCCGCGACCGGGCGTCAGCTCCGCGATCGAGAGCGGCCCGGCGTGGCCCGCTCCGACGCGGTGGAGGAAGCGGTCCTGCAGCGCTGAGACGTGCGCGTGGATGTCGGCGATCGTGATCCGGGGCTCTTCGAGCAGCGCGAAGACGGCCTGCAGGCGGTGGAACGGCGTCGGCTCGAACGTCGCGCCGAGCAGGCGTGCAGCGCCCGCGTCGTAGTCGATGCGGCCCTCCTGCGGGTCCTCGAGGGAGCCGAAGCCGGCGAACCAGCCGGTGAACTCGGGGCGCTCTTCGCGGCCGTGCGGCGCCACGACGAACGACACGCCCTCGCCGGCCATCGTGTACTTGTAGCCGCCGCTCAGGTAGTAGAGGCGTTCGGCGTAGGGGCCGAGGTCGGTCGGCAGCGCGAAGAAGCCGTGGTAGCCGTCGACGACGCACGTGGTCTCGGCGGGCAGGGCCGCGAGCAGCTCGAAGACCTCGTCGAAGACGTGCCCCGAGGAGAAGAACACGTGGCTCGCGAACGCCAGGTCCCACGGCCCGCCTTCGGCGGCCGCGGCGAAGCGCTCGGGCAGCGACCGGAACGGCTCGGCCGGCACCTGGACCCACTCGACGCGGCCGCTCTCGACGAACCGTCGCATCTGTCGGGTGAAGCTGTGGAACTCGGCGTCCGTGGATAGCACCCGCAGCGGCCGGCCTGCGTTCCAGCCGGGCAGCGCGCTCATCAGCCGGAGCAGCAGGTCGTGGGTGTTGGCCGAGAACGCGACCTGCGTCGGGTCGCCTATGCCGAGCACGCGCGCGACGCCCGCCTGCACAGCGGGATAGACCTCGGCGAAGAACCGACCCCACTTCTCGTCCGCGAGCTCGACGGCGTCGGTCCACGCCCGCTGGTGCGCCTCGCGCGTCACGTCGGGCCACAGGTGGTGGCTGTGCGCCGCGAAGTGCAGACGACCGGGCTCGGCGGCCAGCGCCGTGCGGAAGAGGTGGGTGGCGTCCAGGGTGCTCACGGCCTGCAGGGTAACCCGACGGGGCGTCGCGGTCGCCGACGAGTCGCGGTCGCCGACGAGTCGCCGCGCGGAGACGCTGCGGCCGCTCAGTCCGCCTGGAGGTGTGCTAGCGTCGCCTCGGCAAGGATGTCGCCCAGCTCGGCGACCGTCTTCGCGCCCTCGTCCGCGCTCGCCGCGGCGGGCAGGCCGAAGTAGGCGCGGTCCCCGCCCGCCTCTTCGAAGCTGCGCTTGCCGTCGCGGATCGCGACCGACAGCGACTTCGGGTTGGGGGGCAGGCCCTGGCGGATCTCCTCGCGCACGAGGTCCGGCCGCGCGGCCATCACGATCGATCCTTCGAACTGGCCCGCGTGGCACGCGCCGCTCTTGAACTCGTCGGTGAGCCGCGACGCCCAGGGCCGCCGCGTCAGGTCCGGGTAGACCAGCTCGGCCGCGCCGTCTGCCTTGCACCGCTCGACCGCGGCGTAGAGCGAGCGGATGTTGGCGGGGTCGAAGTGCGAGTTCGCGATGACCGTGCGGCGGATCCCGTGGGCCGCGAGGCCCTTGGCGACCTCTACCAGCACCGCCGTCGCGGTCTCCTCGCTCAGCGAGATGGTGCCCGCGAAGCCGCTGGCGAACGCGGCCGGCGAATACGCGAGCGAGGGCAGCAGCACCACTTCGTAGCCCGCTTCGACGAGGCGCTCACCGCCCGCGCGGGCCATCGCCTCGGAGATCACCACGTCTGTCGACAGCGGCAGGTGCGGCCCGTGCGCCTCGGTCGCGCCGACCGGCAGGATCGCCAGCGTCCGGTCGAGGTCGAGGTCGCGGACCTCCTCCCAGGTCATTTCGTCGAAGCGGCGGACGGCCATGTGCTCGGTTCACCTCCGTGGCGCCGCTAACATACCGACGCATGAGCTTCACTGCGCCCGCGGAGTTCCAGATCGCCGACTACTTCCTCGACGCGCGCGTCGCCCAGGGGCGCGGTGCTCGGACCGCGCTGCACACCGAGCAGCGCAGCTACACCTACGAAGAGGTGCAGCAGGAGGCGAACCGCTTCGCCAACGTGCTGGTCGAGGCCGGCGTCCAGCCGGAGCAGCGCGTGATCCTCTCGCTGAAGGACGGTCTGTTCTTCGTCGCCGCGTTCTTCGGCGTGCTCAAGATGGGCGGCGTCGTCGTGATGCTGAACCCCGAGCTCAAGAAGGAGCAGGTCGACTACTTCCTCGACTACACGCGCGCCCGGGCCGCCTTCGTCGAGCGCGACCACGCGGCCATGTTCGATGCGGATGCAGCGCCAGGACGCCTGCTCGAGCACGTGCTGGTCGTCGACGACGACGACTTCGAAGCGCGCCGCAGCATGGCGGACACCGCGTTCGCGAACTTCCCGACCCACCGGGACGACGCCGCCATCTGGCTGTTCTCGGGCGGCACCACGGGCAAGCCCAAGGCCGTGGTGCAGACGCACCGCTCCTTTGCCTACACGACCGAGTGCTACGGCAAGGGCACGCTCGCGATGACCGAGGACGACGTCACGCTCTCGGTCCCCAAGCTGTTCTTCGGCTACGCGACGGGCATCAACCTGCTTTTCCCGTTCTCGGTGGGCGCGTCGTGCGTGCTGTTCGAGGACCGCTGCACCGAGGCCCGGGTCTTCGAGTTGATCCAGCGCTTCCGGCCGACGGTGCTCGTCAACGTCCCGACCATGATCAAGAAGCTGCTCGACAGCCCGACTGCCGGCGAGCAGGACCTCTCCTGCCTGCGGCTCGCGACCTCGGCCGGCGAGGCGCTGCCGCCGCTGCTGCACGAGCGCTGGAACACGGCCTACGGCGTCGACCTGCTCGACGGACTCGGCACGGCCGAGATGTGGCACATCTTCATCTCGAACCGTCCCGGGGACCTGCGCGTCGGCACCATCGGCAAGGTCGTCGAGGGCTTCGAGGTGAAGGTCTGCGACGAGCACGGCGCCGAGCTCCCCGACGGCGAGGCCGGCTGGCTCTGGGTGCGCGGCGGCGCGCGCGCGCTGGGCTACTGGCAGCAGCTGGAGAAGACGGCGTGGGGGTTCCGCGGCGACTGGTACGTGTCGGGCGACCTCGTCACCCGCGACGAGCAGGGCTGGTTCCACTACGGCGGCCGCGCGGACGACATGCTGAAGGTGTCCGGCAAGTGGCTCGCGACGCGCGAGGTCGAGGAGTGCCTCGAGACCCACGAGGCGGTCAAGGAGGCCGCGGTCGTGGGCGTGGTCGACGACGACGGCCTGACCAAGCCGCACGCGTTCGTCGTGCCGCTCGAGGCGTCGCCGGGCCTGGAGGAGACGCTGCAGGCCTGGGTCAAGGAGCGGCTGGAGCCCTACAAGTATCCGCGCAAGGTCGCGCTGATGGACGATCTGCCCAGGACGCACCTGGGCAAGGTCGACCGCGGACGCCTGCGGCAGCTCTAGGCAGCGCGGCTGTGCGCAGGGCAGCGACGCCATGGGGCGTCGCCGCGGGTCGTCGGGGTGCTCCCGCCGGCGCACCAGGCGCCGGCAGGATCCCTGGGTCAGTTGCCGATCGTGATCGACAGACCGTCGCTCAGGCTCGGGCAGAACCCGCCGGTGAACCAGCCGTACTGCGCGACCACCGAGGCGCCGCACAGCGCCTGGTTGGCCACCGTCAACTCGATCGTGTAGCTCGACTCGCCGCTGGCGTTGAGCGGCGAGGTGGCCAGGATCGGGTTGTCCACGCGCACCGTGCCGCCGCAGCCGGGCAGGATCAGCCCGACAGGTACCGACGTGGAGGCCACGCCGAGGAGCCAGACACCGGGAGCGTTCGGCGCCGTGGGTGCGGAGACGACCCAGTCCAGGTCACAGCCGAGCGAGCCCGTGCTGTTCGTGGAGATGGTCGAGCTGGTGCCGCCCGCGCCGCCGAGGTTGGTGACCTGGCCCATCGCCCCGTTGGCGCACTCGACGCAGCCGGCGACGTTCATCGCGAAGATCGCGTAGCCCGCGCCCTGGTTCGACGCGTTCTGGAAGCTGATGGCCTCGAGGATCTTGCCGGCCTGGCCGCTCAGGTCGACGACGCCTTCGTCGATGTGCAGCGACGCGGCGTTGGGCGTGCGGCCGCGGTCGAAGCTGTCGGTGCCGGGGTAGGGGCCGCCGAACCAGTCGCCGGCGCCGACGGTGGCGACGACCGTGCTGCCGTCCGTGAAGCTGAACTCGATGTCGAAGTTGCCGCCGCCGTCGCTGACGTGGAACAGCACCGACGCCGACGAGGTCTGGTCCATGCGGATCAGGTCCGTGAGCTGCGTGGTCTGCGGCGTGCGCTGGTCGAAGTTGGGCAGCCAGTTCGGCGCGATGCCGATGTCGGGGTTGCCGCCCGGCGTGGGGTCGAACGGGAATCGCTGGTTGCGGTTGCCGAGGTGCACGATGTCCAGCACGCCCGGCTGCTCGACGAACATGTAGTCACCGAACACGCCGTTGGTGACCGCCGGGGTGCCGCCCTGGAAGTTGAGGCCGCGGTCGCTGATCGAGCGGTAGCCGTTCGGGTCGTCCGGCAGCTCGTCCTCACCCGTGTGCACGATGCCGTTGAAGTTGTAGTTCAGCGGGATCTTGTTCACGAAGGAGGGCGCCAGCGGGTACTCGAAGTTGCAGGCGAAGATCGCGTAGCCGGCGTTGCCGTTGCTGCGGTTGGAGAAGGTGATCTCGGTCACGGTCTCCCCGGCCTGCGAAGACAGGTCGATGGTGCCCTCGTTGACGTTGAGGCCGGCCGCGCCGGTCTGGCCGCGGTCGACGCTGTCGGTGCCGGGGTAGGGGCCGCCGAACCAGTCACCGGCGCTGAGCGTCTGGGTGTAGGAGCCGCCGCTCGCGAGGGTGAAGGTGACGTCGAAGCTGCCGCCGCCGTCGCTGATCTGGTAGAGGAACGACGCCTTGGTGTTCGCGTCGACGGGCATCGCCGTGGCGAGCACGGTCGTCTGCGGGCCCGACTGGTCGACGTTGGTCAGCCACGTCGGCTGGATGCCGACGTTGTCGCCGTTGGCGGTCGCCTGGAACTGGAAGGCGCCGCCGGCAGCGCCGTTGCGGTTGCCCAGGTGCACGATGTCCAGCACGCCGGGCTGGCCGACGAGCTGGTAGCCGCCGAGCGCGCCCGGGATGCCGCCGGTGAAGTTGAGGCCGCGGTCGCTGATCGAGCGGTAGCCGTTGGGCGCGTCGGGCTGCTGGTCTTCACCAGCGTGCACGATGCCGTTGAAGTTGTAGTTGAGCGGGACGGCGACGTTCTGTGCGAGAACGGCGCCGGAGAAGCCGAGCAGAGCGGCTGTCGTCGCGAGGTGGCGATGCATGGTTGTCATGTGGATCGGAGACGAGAAAGAGACGGAATGTGAGGGAGAGGCTGTCGGTCCGGTCAGTTGCCGATCGTGATCGCCAGCGCGTCGCTGACCGAGATCGGGCAGGCCACGGGCAGCAACGTGCCGTGCTGTGCTGTGACCGTCCCGCCGCAGAGCGCGGAGTTGACCGGCATCGCGAGCGTGATCTCGCTGCTGCCGTTGCTGTCCAGGACCGCGTTGACCAGCACCGGGTTCGGAGTCGAGATGACGCCCGGGCAGCCGGGCACGATCAGCGAGACCGGCACCGACGTCACGCCGATGCCGACGGACCAGGCGCCGAGCGCGTTCGGCACGCCGCCGTCGGTGCGCCATTGGAGGTCGCAGCCGAGCGCGCCCGTGCTCGTGGAGGAGATCGTGGCGCCGGTGCCGCCGCCGAGGTTGTTGACCTGCGCGATCGCGCCGTTGGCGCAGTCGATGCAGCCGACGACGTTCATCGCGACGATGGCGTAGCCTGCGTTGAGGTTCGTCCGGTTCAGGAACGTGATCGAGGTCAGCAGGCGGCCGGCCTCTGCCGAGAGGTCGATGTTGCGCTCGGTCAGGTTCAGGTTGGCGCCGGTCACCGCGGCGCTGTCGATGTCCGAGACGCCGGGCAGCGTCCCGCCGAACCAGTCACCGCCGGAGACCGTCGCGGAGACCGGGTTGCCGGTCGCGAACCCGAACTCGACGTCGAACGATCCGCCGCCGTCGCTGATCTGGAAGATCAGCGAAGCCGACGCCGAGCTGGCGAGGCGGATCTGGTTGCCGAGCAGCGTCGTCTGCGGGCCCGCCTGGTCGACGGTGGGCAGCCACGACGGCTGGGTGCCGATGAAGTTGCCGTTGGCCGTCGGCTCGAACGCCCACAGGCCGCCGCTCACCGTGTTGCGGTTGCCCAGGTGCACGATGTCCAGCGCCAGCGGCGCGTTGATCACGTTGTAGGGCGCGAGGATCGGGTCGTTCGGGAGGCCGTTGCTGAAGTTGAGGCCGCGGTCGGAGATCGAGCGGTAGCCGAGCGGGTCGTCCGGCATGCCGATCTCGCCGGCGTTGGCGATGCCGTTGAAGTTGTAGTTGAGCGGGATCTGGTTGACGAGCGAGGGCGGGGTCGGGTACTCGAAGTTGCACGCGAGGATCGCGTAGCCCGCGTTGGGGTTGGTCTGGTTGGAGAACGTGATCTCCGTGGCGACCTCGCCCGCTTGCGAGCCCATGTCGATGCGCGCCTCGGTGATCGAGAGGTTGGCGCCCGCGAAGCCGCTGTCGACGTTCTGGGTGCCGAGGTAGGCGCCGCCGAACCAGTCTCCACCTCCCAGCTGGACCGTGAAGGTGTTGCCGCTGGCGAAGGTGAAGGTCACGTCGAACGACCCGCCGCCGTTGCTGATCTGGTAGAGGAACGCCACCTTGGTGTTCGTGTTCACCGGCAGCGGCGTCTGCATGATCGTGGTCTGCGGGACGGACTGGTCGACGACCGGGAGCCACGCCGGCTGGATGCCGATGTCGTCGCCGTCCGCGGTCGCGTCGAACGCCCAGTTGCCGTTGTCGACCGTGTTGCGGTTGCCGAGGTGGACGATGTCCAGGACGCCGGGCGTGCCAACGATCGTGTAGCCGTTCAGCAGGTTGTCGTTCGGCACACCGCTGGAGAAGTCCAGGGCGCGGTCGCTGATGGATCGGAAGCCGTTGGGGTCGTCCGGGTTGCCGGCCTCGCCTGTGTGCACGATGCCGTTGAAGTTGTAGTTGAGCGTGACCGGCAGGTTCTGCGCGAGCAGCGCGGTCGAGAGGCCGAGCACTGCGGCCGTGGCAACGAGGTGGCGAGTCATGGTTGAGTCGAGAGGACGGGTCCTTGCGAAGGGACGCGTATCCTACCAACTCCATGCGAACGCGCCCTGTCCTTGCGTCGAGCCTACGTTCACGCGCAATGGAGCGCTGGGATGCCCAACGAAGCGTGGCGCGTTACTCGGCAAAAGTTGCTGGCACGTCGGGGCGCTTCGCGCCTGTCGGCCACGCCTTCTAGGTCGGCCCCACAGCGAGCGCTTCTGCGTTAGCCTATTCTGCATGCGTCTCGCCCTCGCTTCCGCGCTCGCCGCTTCGCTCGGCGGAGCGATCTCTGCACAGAACACGGTGCAGGTCGCGCTCAACTACAACTTCAACGGCATCGTGCACGCCGGCGAGGCCGGCAACCCCGACGCTCCCAACGGGTTCCGTTCCATCAGCGACCGCGCGCTGGACTTCACCAACGGGGTCCCGGCGAGCGCCGTGCTGCAGCGCTACGCGCTGGTCACGACCGCAGGGTCGTTCGACATGGTGCACCTCGGCAACCGCAACACGGTCAGCAACGGCATCTGGGCGTTCGATCCGTTCCCCAACGGCAACACGGTCGGCACCCAGCCGTCCTGGTTGGCCGCCGTCAACCAGTCGGGCCCGCAGACGACCACGCTGCAGAACGCGATCCCGCTCGGCCCGACCTCCTCGGCGAGCGTGGTGATGCAGGTCAGCGACGGCGGCGGTTCGTGCAACGTGACGTTCGGCTACCAGAGCGGCGCGAGCAGCATACACGTCATCTCGGCGCCCGACTGGTTCGGCGGTTCGCTCCCCGGTCGGGACTCCGTCGACCAGGCCAACCCCGGCGTCAACCTCAACGTCGCCGAGACCGTCATCGACCTCAGCGCCTACGCCGGCGACCTGATGACCAGCGTCACGTTCTCCAACCGCACCAACGCCAACGGCGGCTACGGCATCCTCGGCGTCAACGTCGAGGCCGCCGCAGCGCCTCAGCGGGTCAACAGCATCCCGCTCGCGATGAACTGGAACGGCATCGTGCACACGGGCGAGGCCGGCAACCCAGACGCTCCCAACGGGTTCCGATCCATCAGCGACCGGGGTCTGGACTTCCAGGCCGGCGTGCCCAGCAACATCCTGATCGACGACTTCGAGCTGGTCGACCAGCCGGGCGTGCTCGATCTCGTGATGCTCGGCAACCGCAACACGGTCGACAACGGCAACTGGGCCTTCGACCCGACGCCCGACGGCGACAACCGCGGCGTGCAGCCGGCGTGGCTGCCCAACGTCGACCTGACCGGCCCGCAGAGCACGACGATCACCCCGCCGATCCTGCTCGACAGCGCCTCGAAGGCCGAGATCCTGTTCCAGACGTCGAACGGCGGCGGCGACTTCGACGTCACGTTCACGTTCCAGTCGGGCTCGATCACCTCGACGCTGCGCGGCAGCGACTGGGTCGGCGGTCCGTTCTCGGGCACCGGCGACGCCGACCTCGCGGCGCCGTCCCTGCCGCTCAACATCGAGCGCGGCGCGATCGATCTCGCGCCGCTGCAGGGCCTGGTGCTGACCGAGATCACGTTCTCGAACTTCTCCAACCCGAACGGTTCCTGCGCCATCCTGGCGGCGAACGTGTCCGGCTGTCGCGCCTGCGTGAACGCCGGCGGCCACACCGTGCTCGGCGGCGGCGTCGGCATGACGATCTCGACCAGTTCGGACGGCACGCTCGGCTGCGATCTGGACTGGACCGTCGCGGGCGCCGTGCCGAACAGTCCGTTCGGCCTGTGGGCGCTGTCGATCGGACAGGGCTCGCTGCCGCTGTCCACGGTGTTCCCGGCCTGCAACGGCACGGTGTACGTCGTCAACCCGCTGCTGTTGGGCGCGACGGTCGACGGGGCCGGCAGCTCGACGTTCGTGTTGCCGATGCCGCCGCTGCCCGGTCTCTGCGGCCAGGTCGTTGTCGGCCAATATGTTCAGCTGAGCCTCGGCGCGTGCGGCGTGTTGCTCAGCGACGCGCTCGCGTTCACCATCGGCAACTGAGTGCTTCCCTCGCCAACCATGCTCCGTCTCGCCATCTTCGCGGTCTCGTGTTGCGCGCTCGTCGCGCAGAACAACCCACCGGCGACTCCTTCGTTCACCGAGCCCTCGGTGCCGAACGTGGTCGTCAACCCCAGCGACCTCCACATGGAGTGCTCGCCGTTCTCCGATCCGGACCCGGGCGACCAGCACCTCGCGACGACCTGGGAGATCTGGACGGTCACGCCGAGCCAGCGCGTGTGGATCGCCGACAGCGTGACGGGCTTCGAGAAGCTCCACGCGCACCTCGGGGACGGCGTCTTCGAGAACTCGCACGCGGGCTTCTCGCGGTTGTTCGAGGACACGCCCTACACCCTGCGCGCGCGGCACCGCGACGACAGCGGTGACCCGGCGACCGAGTGGAGCCCGTGGGCGACGATCCCGTTCTCGACCGGCGCGGCCGGCATCAAGAACGCGATGTTCCTGCAGGACGTCGACGACGCGGCTGCGCCGCGATGGGAAGACCTGCTGGGCAACCCCATCGTGCTGCCACAGGGCGCGCCCCAGCCAATGCTGCGGGTCGAGACCGACACCCGCTGGCAGCTGCTGCGCATCGAAGGTGCTGCGGGTGCGGGCAACAACGTCATCAACCCGCCGCCGCTGCCTCTGCACCGCGCCGTCCGCGTGGTGATCAAGGCCGGCGACACCGGCGGTCCGCTGACGCTGCCGGCCTCGGACCTGTTCGGGTTCGAGATCGACTGTGAGGCGTTCACCATCCACCTGCCGGCGGTCAACCTGCAGCCCTACCAAGAGGTCGTCTACTGGGTCAGCGAGCACGGCTCCACCTACAACGCGAACCCGACCGCGTTCGTGCCGGACTTCTCTTCGGTGGCGCGCACGGTGCCCGTGCCGTGGGAGACCGTGCAGCCGGGCTACACGATAGACGTCGTGGCCGAGGGGCTGCACCTGCCGGTGAACATCGCGTTCGCGCCGAACCAGAGCCTCCTGCCGACGGCGCCGAAGTTCTACGTCACCGAGCTCTACGGCACGATCAAGGTGGTCACCAACAGCGGCCTCGTCGCCAACTACGCGACCGGCGTGATCAACTACACGCCGTCCGGCAACTTCCCCGGCAGCGGCGAGCAGGGGCTCGCGGGCATCGCCGTGGACCCCGCCACCGGTGACGTGTTCGTCTCGCACCTCTGGCAGACCAACGGCCAGACGTTCCCGCGGATCACGCGCTACTCGTCGACCAACGGCGGGCTGACGGCGTCCTCGAGCACCGTGATCCTCGACATGCCCGGCGAGAGCCAGGGCCAGTCGCACCAGATCTCCAACCTCGAGATCGTCAACGGCGTGCTGTTCTGCCACATGGGGGACGGCTTCCAGCCGAGCACCGCGCAGAACCTCGGCTCGTACCGCGGCAAGATCCTGCGGCTGAACCTGGACGGCACGCCGATCCCGAGCAACCCCTGGTTCAACGGCGGCTCGGTCGACGCGCGCGACTACATCTACTGTGCCGGCGTGCGCAACCCGTTCGGCGGCGCGTGGCGCGCGGCCGACGGCATGCGCTACTCGGTCGAGAACGGGCCGAACGTCGACCGCATCACGCGCCTGGTGTCGGGCCGCAACTTCGGCTGGAGCGGCACCGACCAGAGCATGACCAACTTCGCGATCCACAACTGGCAGCCGTCGGTCGGTCCGGTCAGCATCGCGTTCGTGCAGCCGCAGACGTTCGGCGGCAGCGGCTACCCGCAGGACAAGTTCGACCACGCCTTCATCACCGAGAGCGGCGCGACCTACGCCGAGGGTGAGCAGGTGATCGGCAAGATCATCAGCGAGTGGGTGTTCGACACCAACGAGAACGTGGTGCTCGGCCCGCTGCCCTTCGTCGAGTACACCGGCGACGGCTACTCGACGGCGGTCGCCCTGACGGCCGGCCCCGACGGCCTCTACTTCAGCGAGCTCTATGCCGACAGCGGGCTCAACGGCGCGACCACCGTGGGCGGCCGCGTGCTGCGCGTCCGCTACGGCGACCCCGCCGACTGCGACGACAACGGCCAGCCCGACATCTGCGAGCTGGCGCGCGGCGCCGCAGACCTCAACAACCACGGCGTGCTGGACGTCTGTGACTCGCTGCAGGCCAGCGCCGTCGAGGCGTCCGTCTCGACCGTCGGCCAGATCGACTTCACGCTGCGCGCCGGCGCGGAGGAGGCCGGCCAGAACTACCAGCTGCTCGGCTCGATGACCGGCACGTCGCCGGGCACGCAGTTCAGCGGCGTGCTGCTGCCGCTCAACAGCCTGAACGACCCGTGGTTCGCGCTGACGCAGGCGGTGTTCAGCACGGTGATCCTGCAGAACACCATCGGCACGCTCGACGCCAACGGCGAGGCAACGGCGACGCTGATCGTGCCGCCGCTCGCGAGCCTGCTCGGCCTGCAGTTCTCGCACGCGTTCCTCGTGACCGACAACCAGACGCTGCAGCCGCGCTTCGCGAGCAACTCGGTGCCGCTGTTGATGGTCCAGTAGTCACAGGGCTTCGGCGGCGCCTCGGGTGCGTGTCGCTGCGCCGCTGCCGTGTCTCGCCCCGTTCGACTCGTCGACGGGATCGCGCCGCCCTGGCCCGCGGGCCGGGCCCCTGGGCTTCCACGTCGGTTAGCAGCGGTCAGCGAGGACGATCTCGATCCTCTGCAGGGTGTCGCGGATCTCGACCAGGACCGCCGCGTCGCTGGGCGTCTGCGCCACGGTCGCAGCGGCGAAAGCAGTCGGCCCCCCGACGGCGAGGTCGCGCTGATCCAGCACCTTGTCGCGGAACTCGAGGGCGTCGACGACGCCGGGAAGGAACGCATGACCCATGCTGCTGCCTTGTCCGCCGCCGGCAGTCTCGACCATCAAGCTGCAGAGTCCGAAGAACTTCAACACTGGGCCCTCGCGCACGGCGAGATCCGTGATCTTGTCGAGCGGGATGTTCTTCTCGATCTTGAACAGGACTCCCCGCCGGATGTTCAGCGAGCGCCCGGTGAGATCACAGCCGAGGGCCTGGTACTGCCTCCGGTGGAAGTTCCTGCCGACGAGCGCCCACACCGGGATCAGCGGAATCGTGAGGACCGGCAAGACCAGGAAGAACAGCGCTTGCAGCAGGAAGTAACTCGGCAGGCGCGGGTCGAACTGTGCGGACGCGAGGATCGTCTCCTTTCTCATGGCGCGAGTGTATGCGTTGCTCTGTGACCCGAGAGAAGGACATCCGCAGCGATTGCGTTGTTCGTTGCGGCCAACTGCCGCGGCTTCAGAAGCGTGCGCTGTTGCTCTGCACGGATGGCGCGGGGCGCATCGGGAATCCGACCCCGGCGCTTTTGCCGCTTGCTGGTTTGCGCCCGGTGCCAACCGTCCCGCCTACGCACAGCGGTCCATTTGCAGCGACTCGGTGAGAGAGAGCGTGATCGCCATGCTGGAAACTCCGAAAGACGTCGTGCGCACCTGTGGCGCGATTTGCGTTGAGGACGCACACGTAAGTGGGCTCGACTTGATCCGACAAATCGCTGCGCGCATGACGGTTGAGCTCGGCGTGAAGTACGCCCTGGTCGGCCGGCCGAAGCCTACTGATGACCGCCAGATCGACACGGACAGCGTCGTCGTGGACGGTCAGTTGGTCGACAACTTCACCTACGGTCTCGGGGGGACTCCGTGCGCGGACGTCATCAGCGGTGAGCGGGTCTGTGTCTTTCCACGGGACGTCGCCGCCGAGTTCCCGGAAGACGAACTGCTGGTCGAGATGGGGGTCGAGTCCTACGCGGGTACGCCGCTCTTGACGCCGGACGGCAGACTCCTCGGTCTACTGGTCGTCATGCACGACGAACCGTTGACGGTCGACCAAGATCTGCTCTCGACGATCCTGGAGTTCGTTTCTGCACGTGTCGCCGTTGAGTTCCTCCGACACGAGCGCAACCTCGAGGACGCCCGCAGGACCAGAGAGTCCGCAAGGAACGAGAAGTTCAAGACGATCGGTCAGATCGCCGGTGGCGTCGCTCACGACTTCAACAACCTGTTGGGCGCGATCATGGGTCACGCCGAGCTGCTCCAGATCAAGATGTCGAATCCGGGATGTGCAGACCATCTCGTCGCGATCAAGGACTCGGTCAATCGTGGCAGGGATATCACCAGCCAGTTGACCGACTACGCACGCCCCTCGTCCGCGAGCGCTGCGGGCTGCGACGCCCACGAGATCATCGACGAGGCCATCGAACTGCTGTCCGCGACGATGCGTGGGATCTCTGTCCATCGGAACAAATTGGCGCTGCGGCACAACGTCGTCATCGACGGGCACAAGCTTCAGCAGACCATCATCAACCTGATGCTGAACGCGCGCGATGCGATGCAGGTCGGAGGGTGCGTGTCGATCTCGACGAAGGACGTTCCGGAGCGCGACGAGCTCTTGATCGAAGTGGCGGATCAAGGCGTCGGCATCAATGAAAGCGACTTGCAGCGGATCTTCGAGCCCTACTTCACGACGAAGGGTGTCGAAGGCACTGGGCTCGGCCTGGCGAGCGCATACGGGATCCTGACAGCTGTCGGCGGCCGGATCGAAGCAAAGTCACAGCGCGGCGCGGGTACCACGTTCTCGATTTGGCTGCCGGTCGTCGACGCCGGTCACGACGAGCCGACAGATGCTGGCAGCGGCGCGCACAAGCCACGCGTGATGGTCCTCGAAGACGAGCCGCACGTGCTCAGCTACCTCGTCCAGCGCCTCCCGTACGACGGCTTCCACGTCAGGGGGTACTCCAGCATCGCGGACGCGAGGAACGCCTTCTCTCCGGATGAGGTCGACATCCTCTTGACGGACCTGAATTTTCCGCGCGGCACGTCTCGCGCGTTCGTCGAGCACGTCGTGTCCGCCGCGCCGACCGTGAAGGTCGTCTTGATGACGGGTGACGTCTGCCACAAGGACGCGATCGCGCTGCATTCGAGCGGAGCATGCGACCTGTTGGCGAAGCCCTTCGCACATGACAAGCTCCTCGCGCTGTTGGGAGGCGCCGTCGACGGGAGGCCCCTGTAGCGCGTCGCGCTCGTCTCGGGAGCAGGCGTGCGTCCGCGACGATGATCGACGAGATGCAGTCGGTCAGCGGGAATCTGACCGACGAGGAGCGGCGGCTCGCGGTCGACACCTACCAAACGGCGGAGCGGTTCCGCTACGCGGAGCTGGCGCCGTTCCTGTCCCAGTTGACCGGCGGCGAGGGCGCGCTGTCTCGCGGGGATCCCGGCTGCGTCTACGCGCCGATCACCAAAGCCTGCCCCGACGCGTAGACACCCGAAGGATCGACCTACAGGCGGCTCGACCTGCAGGCGGACTACGCACCGTGCGCCCGCCTAGCCGCCGAACGGATCGCCTTCGGCGAAGCGGTGTCGCGGCGCGCGCAGCACGATGTTGCGCACCAGGCCCGAGTCGTCGAACGAGCCGAAGCCTATGCGGCCCCAGTCGAAGGTGCGGTCCTCGGCGACGAGCGTCGGCTCGGCGGCGTGGTCCCAGTAGACCTTGACGGTCCCTTCTGCGACGCGCCGCTCGACGCGGACGTGGTGCCAGACGTCGCGCCCCCAGTCGATGCCTTCGGCCAGCGGCGGGATCAGGTTGGTGCGCGGCGCGTCGTTGACGACGAACACGTTGTGCGCGTTCTGGTCGGGGCTGGTCGCGAGGTGCGTGTAGTAGAAGCGGCTCTTGGACTGCACGCCGAAGAACAGGCACAGGTCGCGGTGGCCGTAGTTGCGGCCGGTCTGCAGCAGGTCGACGTCCAGGTCGAAGTCCTGCACCTCGACGCCCTCGATCAGCGCGATGCTCAGCGGCGAGCGGTGGGGCGGCTTGTAGGCGCTCTTGCCGAGCAGCTCGAGCGCGGGCGCGTGCGCGCCCGCGCGCATGCCCCACTTCGAGCGGTCGGTGAACACGAAGTCCTGCAGGCACGACGCGTCTGCGCAGGACTGCTCGTAGACGACCGGGAAGGCGCCTTTGCCGAACGGCGCACAGCCGGCGGAGAGCAGCGACAGGGCCAGCAGTTGCAGCCGGCGCATCAGACGTTGTCGGGGACCTCGAAGCCCTTGCGGTAGTCCCGCGCCAAGAGCGCGTTCGACTCGGCGTCCGCGAAGCGCTCGGTGTCGGGGTCCATCGTCAGGCGCGGCCCCATGCGCACGCCGCCCTCCACGGTGTCGACGTCGACGCCGTTCTTGACGAGGTGGCCGTGCATGCGCTCCCAGGCCTCGGCGGTCCACGCGTTCTTGCCGGCCATCGCGTCGAGCTCCTGCTTGCTGTGGGTCTTGCCGAGCAGGTGCGAGACGTTGCCCATGTGGCACATCGCGCTGCTGACGTGGCCCTCGCGGATGTCGGCGTTGAGGTCTTCGGCCCGTCGGCTGCGGACCGCGTCGACGAAGTTCTGGAAGTGGTTGCTGCTGCCGTTCCACTTCTGCAGCTCGTTGCCGTCCTTGTCCACGGCGATCGCGCTGGTGTAGTTCGGGATGCGCAGGTAGCCGCCCTCGCAGTGCACGATCACGCCGATGCGCGCGCCCTTGTAGTTGTCCATGTTGCGGCCCCAGCCCTTCTTCTGGGACTCCTTGTCGCGCGGCAGGCCGCGCACTTCGAACAACAGCGGCGGCCCCTGCTCGAACTCGTGGAACACGATCTGCGTGTTGGGCGTGTTGCCGTCGTCGTCGTAGCCGACGCGGCCACCGATGCTGAGCGTGTGCTGCGGCAGCTTGTCCTGTCCGAGCGCCCAGCGCGCGAGGTCCATCTGGTGGATGCCCTGGTTGCCCACGTCGCCGTTCCCGGTGTCGAAGACCCAGTGCCAGTCGTAGTGCAGGCTCTTGCGCATCAGCGGCTTGTTGGGCGCCGGGCCGAGCCACATGTCGTAGTCGATGTGCGCCGGCACGGTCTGCGGGTTCTTGACCTTGCCGATGCTGCTGCGCGGCTTGTAGCAGAGCCCGCGCGCCAGCTGGATGTCGCCGAGGCCGCCTGACTGGATGAACTCGATGCCCTGCCGGATGCCTTGGCTCGCGCGGCACTGCGTGCCGGTCTGCACGATGCGGCTGTACTTGCGCGCGGCCTTGACGATCTGGCCGCCCTCCCAGACGTTGTGGCTGACCGGCTTCTCCAGGTAGACGTCCTTGCCGGCCTGACACGCCCAGACGGCCTGCAGCGCGTGCCAGTGGTTGGGGGACGCGACGCTGATGGCGTCGACGTCGTCGCGGTCGAGCACGCGGCGCAGGTCGGTGTAGACGGCGACCTCGGTCGGGTCGCCGTACTTGCCGTCGGCGAGCTTCTTCTTCTCACGCGCGAGCACCTGCTCGTCGACGTCGACGAGCGCGACGACGCGCACGTTCTCGAGCTTGTTGAGTCCGCCGATGTGCGCGGTGCCGCGGCTGCGGATGCCGACGCAGGCGACGCGCACCTCGCTGTTGGGTCGCCAGCGCGGGTTCGTCAGGGTGCACGCGGAAGGGACGACGCCGAGCGTCAGCGCGGTGGCGCCTGTGCCCTGTAGGAAGCGACGACGGGAGAAGTTGCTCATGCTTGCTCGTGGGGGACGACGAGCCGCTACGGTAACGGCTCGGCTCCTGCTGCCAATGCTGATGCGACTGCTCCCATCCGCCTGTTCGTTCGCGCTGCTGCTGGCGTCCAGCTGCCAGGCGCCGCGCGCCACCGAGATCCACCGCACGGGTCTGGGCCGAGACGCCGGCTTCGAAGCGCTGCGGGCGTCGTTCGCTTCCAACAATCCGGGCTACGACCTGCACTACCACGCGGGGTGCTGCGAGCTCGGCGCGGTGGACCAGGACCGGGTCGTGTTCGTGCAGGGGCCCGCGGATCGCGCCGCCGCGCCGACCGTCGGCGACGTGCTGCTGGTGCGCGCGGGCGAGCGGTGGCGGCTCGACGGCGACGGCGAGGTCGACCTCGTCTCGTTCACGCTGCCCGAGCCGCTGCCCGCGGAGCTGCCGTCGATCGTGCGTCCCGACTGGGACCCGAAGATCACCGACACGCCGGGCGGCTGCGCGACCGAAGGCGACGCGTACCGCCGCATCCTGCTGACGTGGAAGCCGGAGGTCGGCCCCTACGTCCTGCGCCAGCTGAACGCGCACCGCGTGCGCATCAAGGACAGCTTCTCGCACTACCACCCGGTCGACGGCGGCTTCGACGAGTTCTACCTCGTGCAGCAGGCGCCCGCGGGCGCGCGGCTGCTGACCTCGCGCGCGGTCGCGGCGATCGAGGCGCGCGCGGTCGACGAGCAGCAGGCCGAGACGCTGATCACCTCGCACGACCTGCACGTGGGCGACCTGATCTACCTGCCACGCGGCACGATGCACCGCGGGCTCGGCGGTGCTCTGGTGCAGGTGATCTCGGTGCCGGGCTTCGTGCCGCGTTCGGAGATCGGCGTGGACCACCACCTCTGGGCGATCAACAGGCAGCTCGGGTTGAACGGCGCGGCAGCGCTGCCGTTCCACGTGGTCGCGGCGAGGACGCAGGTCGTCAAGTAGGGCGCGTTGGCGCGCGGGTGCAGTGAGGTCTACGCTGTCTTCGCCGGTGTCCTGCGCCGGCGCTCGAGGCCGACATGTCCGCTCCTCCTCCGATCCCCGACGCCAAGCGGCGCTGGTCGCCGCTCCAGCTGGGCTGCACCGCCGTGCTCGGCTTCGTCGCATTCGCGGCGCTCGCGCTCTACTGGACGTACGGCACCGACGGGCACTTCGACACGCGCGCGGGGATCTGGTGGCCCGAACGGGGGCGCAACCTGATCCCGCCGACGGCGACCGACATCACGCTGCGACGTGAGCCGCTGGACCACTACGCGGTCTACACCGTCGCGGAGTCCGACCTGAACGCGTTCCTCGACGAACGCTTCGAGCACCTCGCTCGCGAAGGGGAGCCGCTGGACTCGTTCTCCGAACGCAGGCCGGTGCGGGTCGGCCGCGAAATCGGACCGTTCGGCTGGACGGCTGAGGAGGGCGCGGTCTCGTACGACTTCTACACGAGCAACGGCGCCGTTTCGATGTACTACCACAACCCCACGACCGGACGCACCTACCAGGAATCGGCCTATTGGTAGGTCGCGCGGTCGCCGCTCGTACCCATGCTCCAAATCCTCTCCATCACGTCCTCGTTGCTCGGCATCGCGGCGTTCGCGGCCACTCTTCCTGCCCAGCAGCCGGGCTTCGCCCGCATCTTCGACGACCACATGGTGCTGCAGCGCGGCGAGCCGGTGCCGGTCTGGGGATGGGGCGAGGCCGGTGCAGACGTCGTGGTCCGCTTCGGCGACCAGCAGAAGCGCGGCGAGGTGGGTGCCGACGGCCGCTGGCTGGTGACGCTCGACGCGCTGCAGGGGTCGGCCGAAGGCCGCGCGCTGACGCTGACGGTCGGCGAAGACCTCTTCGAACTCTAGGA
>JBERSB010000420.1:0-2457 GCA_041236755.1 Luminiphilus sp.
TCAAGGACATCGGCTTCCCGCGCGGCTGCGTGGTCGGCGCGATCACCCGCGAGGACGGCCACGTCGTGCTCCCGGGCGGCGACCACGAGATCCGGGCCCACGACCAGCTGGTGCTGTTCGTGCTGCACGCCGTCGTCGACGACGTGCTGGCGCTGGCGGGCGTGGAGCGCGAGTAGCGCGCGGCGCTCAGTTGCCGCCGCCGCCCGGCTCGCCCGGCTGCGGTTCGCCCTGCTGCGGTGCGCTGCCGGGAGCGGCCGCGGCCGCGCCGCTCGTCGCCGCCGGCTGCTCGACCACCGGCTTCATCACCGAGATGCCGTCGTTGCGGTACTTCGGCGCCATGTCGACCGGGAAGCGGTGCGGCACCGCCAGCAGCTCGCGGACGCGGTCGACGCCCGCGAAGACGTAGTAGCGGCCCTCGGCCGGGCCTGCGTCGACCGTGGCGATGCCGGCGACCATGCCTGCGAACATCGTCTCGCCGTCGGGGCCGCGGCACAGCAGCGTCGCGCCGCCGGGCAGCGCCACGCCGGGGTCCTCGAGCAGGTCGCCGTACAGCCCGTCGCCGCGCGCGAGGTCGACCGACACCGACTCGACGTCGCGGCCGTCGACCGTCCACATGACCCAGAGGCGGTCGTCCTCGGTCGGCGCGCGGTCGAGCGCGCGCACCATCTGGGTCTTGAGGTCGATCTCGGCCCGCACGAACCGGTCGCTGACCTTGGTCAGCGTTCCCTGTTCGACCAGCGGCGTGTCGCCCAGCAGGTAGCGCACGCGGCACGGCCCTTCGCTCGCGGTCGCGCCGAGCGAGAGCACGCCGAACTCGGTGGTCGCGGCGTGCTCGACGCCCCCGGTCGTCTCGAGCAGCGCGACGGGCTGGGAGCGGTCGACCCACTCTTCGCCCGAGAAGAACCACACCGAGCAGCCCTGCAGGAGCGGGAGTGCGGCCAGGACCGCCGTCCCGGCGATGACGTTGCAGCGCATCGCAGGATCGTAGCAGCGCGGGGCCGTCAGTCGACCTGGAGTCGGCCGCGGTCCTGCGCGGCGCGCAGGCGGACGACGGAGAGCAGGCCGATCGCGACGACGAACAGGCCGATCGCGAGGCCCCACCAGAGCCCGGCCGGGCCCAGCCCGAACCAGAAGGCCAGCCCGCTGCCGATCGTGAGCCCGAGCAGCCAGAACCCGACCACGTTGGCGATCACCGCCGAGCGCATGTCGCCGAGGCCGCGCAGGCAGCCGATCGCGACGACCTGGAGACCGTCACCGATCTGGAAGATCCCCGCGATCGGGATCAGGGTGACCGCCACGGCGATCATCTCCTGGTGATCGGCCATGCCGGCCGCGAGCTGCTCGGGCAGCAGCAGGAACAACAGCATGAAGAGGCTCATCACGGCGGCCGCAGTGCACAGCGCGACGAAGACGCTGCGCTTGACCGCCGCCGTGTCACGCCGCCCGACGGCCCAGCCGACGCGGACCGACGCGGCGATGCCGAGCCCGAGCGGCACCATGAAGCTCAACGACGCGAGCATCATCGTGATCTGGTGGCCGCCGAGCAGGCGCCCGGTGCCGCCGCCGGGCTCGCGCGTCTCGAGCACGCCGACGAGCAGACCGGCGGCGCCGAACGCGCCCCACTCCAGCACGAACTGCAGCCCGATCGGCGCGCCGAGCTTGAGCATCTTCCACAGCGGCCCGAGCGCGAAGGCGCGCGCGCGGATCGCCGCGTCGCGGAGGCGCGCGAGCTGAGGGCCGACGTCGCGCCAGCCGAACGCGCACAGCCCGATCAGCATCAGCCAGCGACAGACGACGGTGGTCAGGCCCGCGCCGGTGACGCCCATCTCGGGGAGGCCGAACTCACCGAAGATCAGCACCCAGTCGAGCGCGAAGTTGGCGAGGTTGCCGGCGACGATCGTCAGCACCTGCGGCAGCAGCCGCGCGTGCGCCGACAGCAGGCTACGCAGCGCACCGTACCAGAGGAACGGCAGCACGCCGAACGCCTGTAGCTGGGCGTAACGCGCGGCCTCCGGGATCAGCTCGGGTGGCTGCTGCAGCAGCTCCAGCCAGGTCGCGGCCGGCAGCAGCAGCAGCGCCGTCGGCAGCGACAGCGCGAAGGCCAGCAGCAGCGTCCTGCCCAACAGCCGCGGAACGGCGTCGCGATCGCGCGCGCCGACCGCCTGCGAGAGCAGCGGGTCGGCGACCGTGATCGCGCCCATGCAGAACACCATCATCGCGAAGCTGAGCAGGTTGCCCAGCGTCATCGCGGGCAGCGAGGTCTCGTCGTGGCGGCCGAGCAGGGCGACGTCGACGAAGTTCATCGCGGTCATGCCGAGCTGCACGAACGCGATCGGCAGGCCGAGCCGCAGCAGGTGCCGCAGCTCCTCCCAGGCCGTACGGCTGGGACGCTGGCTGGGGTCGACGTCGGCTGGTTGCATCGGAACTCTGGCCGCGTAGCGGACCCGCCCGGGGCCA
>JBERSB010000421.1:0-7364 GCA_041236755.1 Luminiphilus sp.
CCCGGTAGGCCACCCGCAGCAGCGCGTGTGGTTGGTGCAGCATGGGATCGTGGGGGAGGGCTTGGGCCCTCGATCAGGGAGGGAGTTGACGATTAGATAAAAAATATGACGATACGGCAAGTATGACGCCAGATACAAGGTGGTCTGACGGAGGTAGGCACTAGCGGTCCGCTTTGACGCAAACCTCCTCGAATTCGGCTTGCCGTCTGGTCATGATCTCCGCGCCTTCGGCGGGTCTCCCCTTCCGCTCCTCAGCACTTGTCCGCATCACCACTCCAACCAACCGCCGCCGCGGCGCCAGGCAGCCGCCTCTCGGCGCATCTGGCCGCGCGCCTGCGCGAGCTCCGAGCGCGCCGCGGCATGACCCAGGACCTGGTCGCGCGGCGGCTGGGCTGCCACGAGTCGGCCGTCTCCCGGTGGGAGAACGGCAGCCGTTTCCCGACCGCCGTGGACCTCGTCGCGCTCGCCGATCTGTTCGAGGTCAGCACGGACGACCTGCTCGGGCGGAAGCGACAGCACACTGCGCGCGGATCCGCGCTGGTCGACGTCGAGCTGCTCGAGCAGCTGCTCGCCGCGGATTCGACCGAGGCCTTCGACCAGCTGATCGAAGCACAGGACGACCAGGCGATCTGGCTGCCGGTCCCCGAGCGGGCCGTACTGCTGCCGGTAGCCGAGGCGATGCGCCTCGCGCGCGCGGTCGCCGACAAGCACCGCGCGAGCCGCTACGCAGACCGCCTGTTCCGCCCCAGGCTCTGATGCAACCGCACACCACCACCCCATGACCCCTGACCTGCGCTCGCCCGAGACGAGCCATTCCACACCATGCAACCCGTGAAGCTGTTCTTGGACATCGACGGTGTCCTGTTGGGCAAGGACCGCGCGCGTCCTAGCCGCGCAGCGCTCGCCGAGCACGCGGTCGAGTTCCTGGAGTTCGCCTTGGCCAACTTCCAGGTCTTCTGGCTGACCCCGCATTGCCGCGGCAGCGCGGGGCCTGCGGTGCAGCACCTGCTCCGGCACACCCCGCAGAGCGAGCGCGAGCGCGTGCTCGGCCTCGCCGCAAAGATCCGGCAGACGCGCTTCGAGACCTTCAAGACCGAGGCGCTCCCCCAGGACGAGGAGATGTTCCTCTGGATCGACGACAGCCCGACCGGCGCGGAGCTCGACTGGCTGCGGGCGCGCGGCTGGCTCGAGCGCTGGCTCTGGGTGGACACGCGTGAAGAGTCCGAGGACCTGCTCCGCGCCAAGCGCTGGCTCGAGGAGCGCCTGGAGCTGGCGGCCGAGGCGTAGGCGACGTCAGCTGCGCATCCGGGTGCAGACCGCCTGCGTGAACTGCGCAGTGTCCAACGCGCCGCCGAGGTCGGCGGTCGACTCGCCCGCGGCGATCGCGCCGCGCACCGCCTCGTCGAGCAGCGTGCCCATGCCACGGAAGCCGCAGTGCGTCAGCAGCCTGGAGAAGGCGAGCAGCGCGGCCGAGGGGTTGCAGACGCCCTTGCCGGCGATGTCCGGAGCGGTGCCGCCGGCCGGGTCGAACATGGCGAGCGCCACGCCGCCGCCGTCGTCGAACGCGTAGTTCGCGCTGGCGCCGAGGCCGATGCTGCCGACCATGCCGCAGGCCATGTCCGACAAAAAGTCGCCGTACTCGTTGGGCGTGACGACCACGCGGTAGGACTCCGGGCTCTTCAGCAGCTTGTAGAGCAGCGCGTCGAACAGCTCGCTCTGGTGGCTCACGTCCTCGAAGTCTGCGGCGACTCCGCGGACGATCTCCTCGAAGAAGCCGTCCGTAGCGCGCTGGATCGTGTACTTGCTCGAGCTGGTGACGCCGCAGCCGAGCCGCTGTGCGAGGCCGAACGCGTAGCGCGCCGCCTCCTGCGCGGGTCGACGTTCGATCACGCGGATCGAGACCGCGACGTCGTCCCCGATCCGGCGGCCGGCGTCCTCGTAGGTGCCGCCGACAGCCACGCGGATGATGTGCAGGTCGACCGAGCCCTGGTGCCGCGTCTCCACGCCGGGGATCGTCGCGACCGGACGGTGGATCACCGAGAAGCTGCAGCGCTCGCGGAGCACCTTGTTGGGGCTCTCGGTCTCGGTGACCGTCGGGTACTTGATCGACACGCCGTGCTGCCGCATGGCCGCGAGCGCGGCCTCGTAGCAGGCGTCGGCGTCCCGACGCCGGGACTCGAGGCTCAGGTCCACCGGGTGGAACGTGAGGTTCAGCGGCAGCGCGTCCGCGACCTGGTGCACGCTCTCGGAGAGCTCGCAGGAGATGCCGTCGCCGAGCAGCTCGGCGACGTGGAGGGATTCGCGGTCGGGCATGTCCGAAGCATCGTCGCGTCGCGGCCGCCTGGCCGCCAGCGGCGCTTGTCGGCCCCCGCGCCTTCGGGGACGCGCCACCTTCGGACGGGCCTCGCCGCTCCGGCTCGCGACCGCGTCTGCAGCGCCTGCTCGGGCGCTACGGCTCGAAGCGGAATCCGACGCCGCGCACGGTGTGGATGTGCTTCGGCTTCGCGGGGTCCCGCTCGAACACCTTGCGCAGCCGCAGCACCACGTTGTCCAAGGTGCGCACCGTGCGCGGCGCAGCGCTCCCGAACAGCGTCTCGACGACCGCCTTGCGGGTGACCACGGTCTCGGGGTGCCCGGCGAGCAGGCGCAGCAGCCTGGTCTCGGTCGCGGTCAGGCGCTCGACGTTGCCAGCACGGCTCCTCGCGGTCATGGCGCGGAAGTCGACGCAGTGCCCGCCGAACTCGAGCGTGTCCGCGCCGGCTTGGGGTGCCGTGTGCCGCCGCAGCAGCGCGTCGACGCGCAGCAGCAGCTCGCGCAGGTTGAACGGCTTGGTCAGGTAGTCGTCGGCTTGGAGCTCGAGGCCGCGGATGCGGTCCTGGTCGTCGGCGCGGGCGCTCAGGATCAGCACGGGAGTCCGGTCGCCGCGCGCGCGCAGCTCCTGCAGCACCTCGAAGCCGTCCTTGCCGGGCAGCATCACGTCGAGGATCAGCAGGTCGATGCCGCCTCGCGACATGCGCTCCAGCGCCGCGGGCCCCGTGACGACGTGCTCGGCGTGGTAGGCCTCGAGCGTCAGGTTGTCGCAGAGCATCTCCCCGAGCTGCCGCTCGTCTTCTGCGACCAGGACCCAGCGGTTCATGCGCGCTCCTCCAGCGGCAGGCGGACGACGAAGGTGCTGCCGAGGTCGCGGCCGGGGCTGTCGGCTTCGATCGTGCCCCCGTGCGCCGCCACCATCTCGTGCGCGAGGTGCAGGCCGAGGCCGGCGCCGCCGGTGGCCCGGTCGTCACCTCGCCAGAACGGTTGGAACGCGTTCTGGCGCTCGGGCAGGTCCAGGCCGCGGCCGTGGTCGCGCACCGAGAGCTCGGCTGCGTCCCCGAGCTTCTTGAGCGCGATCTGCACCGTCGTGTCGGCGGGGGAGTACTTGATCGCGTTGTCCAGCAGGTTGCGCAGCACCAGCTGGATCGCCGCGGGGTCACGCTTCGTCGGCACCGGCGCCGGCGCGTCGACCTCGAGGCGGACGTCGGCGGCGAGCGCGCGCGCCTGCATCGCGTGGACCGCGCACTGCAGGTCGTCGGCGAGGTCGCCCCCGGCCTTGGCCATCGCCGCGCCGGCCGAACGCAGGCCCGCGGCCTTGAGCACGTGGTGCAGGCCGCGCTCGAGGCGCTCGGCCTCGAGCAGGCCGTTGTTGAGGTAGCGCTCGCGCTTCTCGTCGGGGACGCGGCCGTCGCGCAGCGACTCGAGCAGCAGCGAGATGGTCGCCAGCGGGGTCTTGAGCTCGTGGGTCGCGGCGGCGAGGAAGCGGTCCTGGTTGGCGCGCAGCGCGGCCTCCCGGCGGACCGAGCCGTAGAACAGCAGGCCGCAGACGCCCAGCACGATCGCGAAGAACACCGCTTCGCTCGCGAACATCCACTGCTGTCGCTCGCCGAGGTCGGCGAGCGAGGCCGGGTCGGCGGCGCCGAGCGCGCGCGCAGCGGCGGCCGCGTCGCCGGCGAGCAGCTGCTCGCCTGCCTGCGTCAGATCGTGGCTCGCGAACAGCAGGAACGACGCCCACCACGCGACCAGCGCGAAGGACACGCAGAGCACGAAGGCGAACAGCAGGCTGCTGGAGGTCTTGACCACGATGCTTGGCGGGGAACGAACGGTCGTGATCCGGGATTTCAACCGACCGCGGCCGTAGATGCCAAGGGAGGGCTTCGGCCTCGTGTCACGGTGGCGTCATCCGCGGTTAGCATGCCCGGACATGCGCTCGCTCGCCGTCACCCTGGTCCTGCTCGGCTCGGTCGGGGCCCACGCCCAGGAGCGCGCCGCGGCGGAGGCGGTCGTCGAAGAGCACTGCATCTCGTGCCACGGCGAGGACAAGGTCTCCGGCGGATTGGACCTCACGCGCGCGCCCGAGGGCCGCGTCGCAGGGCTCTGGCGCTGGAGCCGGCTGCGCGAGCGCGTGCGCTCCTACGAGATGCCGCCGCTGCACGTCAGCGAGATCACGCCAGTAGAGCGCGCGGCGCTGGTCACGTTCGTCGACGGGCTGCTGGCGCGCGAGGTGCCGCAGCTACCGACCGACGCCGGCCGGGTCACGATCCGCCGGCTGAGCCGCAGCCAGTGGCGCAACACCGTCGTCGACCAGCTCGGCGTCGACGTCGACGTGCGCGCGTTCCCCGCCGACGACCTCGGCTACGGCTTCGACTCGATCGGCGACGCGCTGACGTTCTCGACGCTGCACCTCGAGAAGTACCTCGCTGCGGCCGGAGCCGTCGCCGCCGACGTGTTCCACGGCGAGGACCCGGACAAGCCAAAGGCGCGCGTGTTCGCGGGCGGCGCGATGCGGCTCGTGCGCGGCGGCGCGACGATGTCGTCCGCTGCGCACATGTACAGCCACGCCACCGTCGAGCAGGCGGTCGACCTGCCGCGCGAGGGGGTCTATCGGCTGCGGTTGGTCGCGGCCGGGCGGCAGGCAGGCGACGAGCCGGCGCGGATGCGCGTCGACCTCGACGGGCGGAGGCTCGAGGTGCTCGACGTCGCCAATACGCGGCCCGAGGAGTTCGTGATCGAGCAGACGCTCTCAGCCGGCCGCCACACGGTCGCCGCCTCGTTCGTCAACGACTACTACAACCCCAAGCACCCCGACCCCAGGCAGCGCGACCGCAACCTCGACGTCGTGTCGCTGACGGTCGAGGGGCCCGTGGACGCGCGCGTGGTCCCGGCACAGCAGGAGTGGATCGCGCCGCTGGGTCGAGCGGGAGTCGCCGACGAAGCCGACGCGGTCCAGAGGCTCGTCGACGCGGCGCTGCCGAGGCTGTGGCGGCGCGCGCCCGAGGACGCAGCGCGCGCCCGGCTGCTGGCCGCGGCGCAGCAGCGGCTGGCGGACGGCGAGCAGCTGGTCGACGTGCAGCGGTTCGTGCTCACGGCGGCGCTCGCGTCGCCGCGGTTCCTCTTCCGGGTCGAGCCGGCCGCCGACGGCGAGCTCGATGCAGCGTCGTTCGCGTCCCGGCTCTCCTACTTCCTGTGGGCGAGCGCGCCCGACGAAGCGCTGCTGCGCGCGGCGCGCGAGGGCGGGCTCGTCGATCCCGCTGCGCTCGAGGGCGAGGTCGACCGCATGCTGCGGGATCGGCGCGCCGAGCGGCTCGCGACGGACTTCGCCGGGCAGTGGCTGGAGCTGCGCTCGCTCGCGACGACGCGGCCCGATCCGGCGCGCTACCCGTTCTCCGACGACCTGCGGGCCTCGATGGCGCGCGAGACCGAGCTGCTGTTCTGGTCGGTGCTGTCCGAAGGCCAGGACGTGCGGCGGCTGCTGGACGCCGACTACACGTTCGTCGACGCGCGCCTGGCGGAGTTCTACGGGCTGCCCCACGAGGGCGACCGAGACGCGTTCGTGCGCACGGTGCTCACCGGCGACGCGCGCCGCCGCGGCGGCCTGCTGGGCCACGGCAGCGTGCTGGCCGTCACGTCCAACCCGACGCGCACCTCGCCCGTGAAGCGCGGCAAGTGGATCCTCGACAACCTGCTCGGGCAGTCTCCTCCGCCGCCGCCGCCGGGCAACGACTCGTTCGAGGACGAGGGCGCGATCGACGGCTCCGCGACGCTGCGCGAGCAGATGGCGCAGCACCGCGAGCGCTCGAAGTGCGCGATCTGCCACGTGCGCATGGATACGCTGGGCCTCGCGCTCGAGCGCTTCGACGCGATCGGTCGCTACCGCGCGCAGGACGCCGCCGGAGCGATCGACGCCAGCGGCGAGCTCCCCGACGGCCGCGTGCTCGAGGGGGCCGCAGACCTCAAGCGCGCGCTCGCTGCAGACCCGACGTATGTGCGGACGGTGGCCCACAAGCTGTTCGTCTACGCCGTGGGGCGCGATCTGCGTCCGGTCGACCGGCTGCGCATCGACCACGCGGTGCAGCAGCTCGGCGCGGACACAGTGACGATGCGCGACCTGATCCTGCTGGTGGTCCGTGACCCGGCGTTTGCCGGGCGCCGCGCAGAGTGAGCAGCGACTGCCTGGCGGACTCCGAGCTCGGGCCGGGCGCGCCGCGGTGGCCAGATTGTCACGCCGCGACGTAGGCTGTTGGCAGCTCGGCGCGCGCGATTGCCGGGCGCCGCTGTGCGCGCCGAGCGGCTAGACTGCGGCCGTGGTCTGGCTCGCGGTGATCCTCGGCGGCGCGCTCTCGCTGCTCCCCGTCGTGCGGCTGTGGCGCGCCGGGCTCGCGGCCAAGGCCGCTGCGACGTCGGCTGCGGTGACAGCAGCGCTGAGCGTCGTGATCGCCAGCTACTACGCGCCGGTCGCAGACGAGCGCGCCGACGACCGCCCGGCGCAGGTGCTGGCAGAGGGGCACGTGGGCTCGGCGACGTGCCGCTCGTGCCACCCCGGCGAGCACGCCTCGTGGTACGGCTCGTTCCATCGCACGATGACGCAGCCCGCGAGCCGCGAGACCGTGCTGCCGCAGTTCGAGCGGCTGGAGCTCGACTGGTACGGCGAGCCGGTCGTGCTCGAGTGGCGCGGCGAGCGGCTGTGGACGAAGTTCGTGCGCGGGGGCGGCAGCCCCGGCCCGGTCGAGCGACCGATCGTGCAGCTGACGGGCTCGCACCACATGCAGGTGTTCTGGTACTCGACCGGCGCGGGGCGCGAGGTGGCGCCGATCCCGGTGTGCTTCAAGATCGAGGAGGGCATGTGGATCCCGCTCACCTCGGTGTTCGTCGTGCCGCCCGAGCTGAAGGACCCGCCGGAGCCCGGCAAGTGGAACCAGAGCTGCGCGATGTGCCACACCACCGACCCGCGTCCGCGCATGGACATCGGGCGCACGGACACCCACGTTGGTGAGTTCGGGATCAGCTGCGAGGCCTGCCACGGCCCTGGTGAGGCCCACGCGGCCGCCAAC
>JBERSB010000422.1:0-6957 GCA_041236755.1 Luminiphilus sp.
CGTCGTGGGCGAACCGCAAGACGACGCGCGCGCGCGCGGCCTCGGGCAGCGCGGCGACCGCCTCCGCGAGCGTGCCCCGCACGTCGGTCGGGGCTGCTGTGCCGTCGGCGACCTCGTTGAGCTCCAGCACGTCGTCCAGCATGCGCGCGAGCCGCCGCGCGCCGTGCAGCGCGATCTCGCTGAACTCCTCGCGCTCCTTGTCGCTCTCGGTGCCGTCCAGCAGGGTCAAGATCTCCGCGGCGCTCAGGATCTCCGCCATCGGCGTGCGGAACTCGTGGCTGACGTTGGTGACGAACGCCGACTTGGCCTTCACCGCGGCGAGCGCTTCGTCGCGCGACCGGACCAGCTCGCGCTCGGCCTGCTCGCGGATGCGCACGCTCTCCTGCAGGCGGCCCGCCATGTCGTTGAAGGCCTGACCCAGCTCCCCCAGCTCGTCGCGGCTGGTCACGGCGGCGCGCGCGTCGAGGTCGCCGCGGCCGAGTAGGTGCGTCGCGCGGCGCAGGGACACGATCGGATCGAGGGTCCTCCGCATCTGCACCAGGCTCACCAGCACGACGCACAGGAGCGTGCACGCAGCAGTGAGCCAGAACGACCGCACGAACGCGTGGTCCACCGCGAACGCCTCGGCGCGCGAGCGCGACTGCAGCACCCACAGGTCGAGGCCGTACTGCGGCCGCAGGAACGCGTGCCAGTAGCGCGCGATGTGCGGCTCGCCGTCGACGTCCCAGTCGAGCGCGCCCGACGAGGCCTGCCTCGTGACGCCCGCAGAGAGCAACTCCGAACGCGGCGCTGCGCCGAACGTGTGGAACAGCGCGCGGCCGCGGCCGTCGTAGGCCGCGAACTCGCAGTCGGCGCCGCGGAGCTCTTCGGCGTCCCAGAACCAGCTGCCGCGAACCCGCGCGACGAGGCGGGCCCCGTCGCCTCCGAGGCCCAGCACCATCAACAGCCCCAGGCCCTCGCCCTCGACCATCGCGAGCGGCGCGCCGCCGGCGAGGTGCTGCCGCTGACGCTCGTTCAGCGTGAGGTCCGGCGGCGCGCCGCCGCCCAGCAGCGCCTCGGGACCTTCCGACCGGTAGAGCCACACCGCCTCGCAGTGCTCGTGGACCTGACCGTGCAGCGCGTCGCCTTGCGCCATCACCTCTTCGGCGCGGCGGCTCTGCAGCAGATCCGCCGTCAGGCGCAGGTCGCCCGCGAGCTGGCCGAGGCGCGCAGCGACGCTCATGCCCGAGCTCTTCGCCGCGCGGTGCAGCGCAGCGCCTATGTCCGCCTCCATCTGCTGCGACACGCGCGTCACCGAGAGCGTCGCGAACGCGACCAGCGGCAGCAGCGCGCCGATCAAGAACAGCGTGACGAAGCGCCGCCCCAGCCGCGACGCGAGCGCGCCGAGCCGGCCCTCGCCGACGCGGGCCTCGACCTCGGGCGCGACCGGCGACGAGGACGTCACCTCACACCCCACCTGGCTGGCTCACCGGCGCCGCCGGCACGGGTTCGTAGGGTCGCGAGAGGTCGTCGCGCGTGTCGACGTGCTCGAAGTTCTGCACCGCCCGACCGAGCTGGTCGCAGGCAGCCGCGACCTGCCGCAGCTCGGGCTCGAGCTCGGCGTGCGCCGCGGAGACCTCGTCCAACGCCCTCGCCATGCGCTGCTGGGCCCGCCGGACCTCGTCGACCCGCGCGCTCACGCCGGAGACGGCGTCGTTGAGCGCGCCGACCTCGTCCTTGAGGAAGTCCGACCGCCGGGTGCGCAGCGGCGGCGGCAGCTTGCCGTCGGCGAGCAGCCGGAGGTTGCGCTTGAAGCGCACCATCGGTCCCGCGACGCGGTGGGAGTGCCGCACCGCGCCGATGACGACGATCAGCAGCGACACGGCCGCGATCAGCCAGAACCGATCGTGCATGTAGAGCATGACGATCGAGCGCTCTTCGAACGCGCCGGGACGCGACGGATCGCCGAGCCCCCAGAGCAGCGGCGCGAAGATCCCCAGGCCGATCGCCGCGAGCACCATCGCGCCGTAGACGACGCCGTAGACGATCAGGCTGCCCTGCAGCTTCCAGTCGACGATGTAGCGCCGGCGGCGGAACGGTCCGATCTCACGCATCTCAGTAGTCCGAGGCGGTGCCGAAGTAGCCGCCGTTGTTGGCACGGATGACGTCGTCGAGCGAGTGCCGCATCCCCAGCGACACCGACGTCTGATGGTCCGGGCCCAGGCTGAAGAGGTCGTAGTCCGTGTTGATCGGGAACATGTAGCGGTCCCGCCGACGCGTCGTCTCCGTCTCGACGCTGGTGTAGATCGAGTAGTCGCCCGACTTCTTCAGCGACTCTTCGAGCGCCAGCCGCTCGGGCTCGGTCAGCGTGCGCAGGAGGCGCTCCTCCAAGCTGCTGTAGTTGACGGTGGTCGTGACCGGCTCGACGAGCTTCTGCGGCAACGCCGCGCCGGTCCCGCCGTCGCCGCCGCCGCCGCCCGTCGAGATCGAGCTGAAAGCCGAGGGGTCGACGATGCCGGCCTCCACCGCCCACTCGAGGCCGTCGCCCGTGCCGTCGCCGTAGTTGAGGTAGCAGTAGGGCACGCCCCAAGGATCCCGCTTGCCGCCGAATCCGACCTGGTAGAGCGTGAGCGGCAGCCTGCCGCTGTTGTTGGCCGTGAACGTGTCGACCGCAGTGGAGATCGTGCGCAGCTCGTGCCGCGCCTTGCCGATCCGCGCGATGCGAAGGCCGCTCTGGTACTGAGGAACCCCGATCGTCGCGACGATCCCGAGGATCGCGACGACGATCATCAGCTCCAGCAGGGTGAACCCCTGCGGCAGCCCCTTGGCGAGCGGACCCCGTCTCATATCAGGAACATCGGAATCCCGGTGCGAGACGCATGAGGCCGACCTTCCTCTCAGGCGAAAATCCCGAACCCCGCCGAAGGCTCCTTGGCAGCAGGGTTGCGCGCACGCCGCGCACGAGCGGTAGGGCGGGGGCGCCAGCGGCCGCGCCAACACCGGGCGGCTGCCTCGCGGACGGAGTCCCGTCCTCCGCGGCTGCGGAGGAGGGAAGTGGTGCCCAGGAGAGGACTTGAACCTCCAATCCCCGTTAGGAGAACTAGCACCTCAAGCTAGCGCGTCTGCCAATTCCGCCACCTGGGCGTCCAGCGAGGGCCCGGGACGATACCGGCTCCCGACACCATTGCAACCCTGCGGGGGTGCGCTGTGGCGCGCCCCCGGCGGGTCCCGCAGGCGGCAGCGCCTGCCTAGAACGCGCCCATCAGCCGCAGCTGGTAGCGGATGTAGTTCTTCTCGAGCTCGAGCTGCAGCGCAGCCCCGCGGAACAGCTGGCTGAACCCTCGCAGCTGCTCCATGCCCTGCCGGTCCGACGCGGTGAAGTTGGTCCGCTCGCGGGTCCACTTCTCGCGCAGCGCATCCGCCACCTTGAGGTCGAACTCGCCGCCCTGCTGGGTCAGGTTGCGCGGCATCGCCGCCTTGCTCGGGTACTGCTTGTAGTGCTTGCGCCGCACCTGGTCCTCGACGGCCGGGCGGCTGAGCATCATCCACTCGGGGTCGGGCTGGGAGCTGCCTGCGTCGGCGAAGGCCAGGTAGTCGTCGAGCACCGGCTGCAGCTGCTCCCCGTCGACCCATACGAGGCCGCTGAGCGACGGCGAGAGTTCGTCCTCGACCTCGATGAACCGGTCGAGGTCGCGGATCGAGCGCATGCCCGACTGCGCCCCGTAGCGGGTGCGGAGGATGTCGCGGATCAGCGGACCGGAGTTGGACACGACGAAGAACTCGCCGAACGTGATCATCGCGATCTGCCCGGTCGCGGGGATCTGCGGGTTGCAGTACTCGCTGACCTTCTCCCGGAAGTTGCCGCCGGCGTACGGGACCGACAGGTAGTAGACCTTCCGGAAGCCGAAGCTCTGGTAGTAGTCGCGCAGCATCTTGGCGAGCGAGCCCGCGAGCGCCGCACCGCCGGGGCGCAGCCAGAAGACCCACGCGACCTGCGGCATCGGCGACTTGGCGGCGACGGGCACGAGCAGCTCGCCCGTCTCCGGGTCGCGCGAGGTGTCGGGCGTGTTGCGCCGGAACACGAAGCCGGCGCGCGGCTGGAACGCGATCCGGATCCGGTCGATCAGGTCCCGGGCGTCGCGCACCTGCGTGCCGTTAAAGTTCGAGCGCCGCAGCGCGTCGTTGATCAGGCTCTGCTCGTCGACCTCGAGCGCGTCGAACATCGCGTGCAGGAACTCGCCGGCGGGCATGCGGAGCGCCGCCGCGGCGCACGCCGTCGACGGCACCATCCGCAGGAACGGGTCCAGCCACTGCTCGCGGCGCTGCTGCTCGGCCGTGTAGAAGCTGTTCTGGAACGCCGTGTGCTGGCGGCTGTTGAGGCCGATCTGGCCGGTCGCGCCGAGGTAGCCGTCCTCGAACATCAGCCCGCCCGTGACCTGCAGCCAGCCCTTGAGGTTCAAGAAGCTGGCGAGCACGCGCTCGTTCATGCTGTCCCGGTTCTGCGGGTCGGGCCAGCTGCTCGCGAAGCGACGGAACCCGTCGAACGCGTTCGGTTCGGCGACGAACTCCAGCACGTTGGGTTCGTCCACGTCGTTGACGCGCGACCACTCCTCGATGCGCGCCAGCGCGCCGTCGGTGTAGGCGGGCTGGCGGCCGATCGGCTCGACGTCCAGGCTGCCGTAGATCAGCAGCTGCGACTCCTCGAGCAGGCCGGTGTCGTTGGCGATCATCAGCGCGTCGAGGTGGCGCTGCACGTAGAGCCGCTCGCCCGTGGGCAGGCCGACTACGAGCAGCTCACCCTCTTGGGTCAGCTTGACGCCCTGCTCGGCCGCCGCGGACTGCACGAAGCCGAACGAGGCGAGGCCGTGGAGCATCTTCACGCGCCAGCCGATGCGCGTGTAGACGCACCAGCGCGGCTGTGGCAGCGGCCGCGGCGGCGACACCGAGTAGTCCTGGTTGTAGCCGGCGACGACGACCTCTTCGCCGACGAGGTCGCGCATGATGTCGAGGAAGCCGCCCGAGTCGTGCGCGATGCGCTCGAACTGCAGCCGCGCGTCCACAAGCGCGCGCTGGTAGCCGCCCTGCACGAAGCTCTTGCCAAGGGCCCCGTCCCGCACCGCCTGGAAGCCCTGCGAGTCGGTCATCGCCGCCCAGAACTTCGGCTCCGGGAACGGGTCGAAGTCGTCGGCGAGGTTCTGCTTGCGGACGAAGAAGTTGACGCCCCGCGGGACCGCGTCCCGCAGCGACGGCAGGGAGCCCTCGAACGGGTTGTAGATGAACGCAGCCACGAACAGCAGCAGGAAGAAGATGCCTCCTCCCACCGCCAGCAGCACCTTGCGCCAGATGCGGCGCGGCTGATTCTTCGACTTGGACTTGGCCATTCCGCACAGCAGCCTAGCGAAGGGACGCGCCGACCTGCACGCACGTTCTCCAGCTTGGTCGCGCGCGTGAGACGGCCCTGCGGCCGACTCCTTCCCGCAGGTTTGCCTTGCTCCGGCGCCCCGGGTCTACTCGTGGCCCATGACCGGGCTCGAACCCAACGCACGCTCCCGTCGTATCGAGGAGTCGGCGACCCTCGCCATCGCGGCGGAGGCCAACCGCCTCAAGGCCGCCGGGAAGGACGTGGTGTCGCTCGGCGCCGGCGAGCCGGACTTCCCGGCGCCGGAGCCGATCACGCGCGCCGGCATCGAGGCCATCGAGCAGCACGACTACCGCTACACCGCGACGTCGGGCAAGCCGGCGCTGCGCGAAGCCGGCGCTGCGTGGCTGCGCGAGACGTTCGGGCTCCACTACGGCGCCGACGAGGTCATGGTCACGGCCGGCGCCAAGGGTGCCTTGCACATGGCGCTCGACACGATCGTCGATCCCGGGGACCGCGCGCTGGTGCTGGCACCCTACTGGGTCAGCTACCCGGCGCTGGTCACCATGGCCGGCGGCGAGCCCGCCGTTGTGCCGGCCATGCCGGAGCGGGGCTTCGTCCACGACGCCGAGACCCTCGCGCGCGCCGCCGACGAGCACGGCGCCAAGGGCGTGATCGTGAACGCGCCGAACAACCCTTCGGGCGCGGTGGCGCCGCGGGACGACGTGCAGGCCCTCGTCGACGTCTGCGCGCAGCGCGACATGTGGATCGTCTCCGACGAGATCTACGCGACGCTGCTCTACGACGGGATCGAGCACACGTCACCGGCCGCGCTTCCGGGCGGCAGGGAGCGCACGATCGTCGTCAACGGCTTCACCAAGAGCCACACCATGACGGGCTGGCGCACCAGCTTCATGGCCGGGCCGCACGAGATCATCGCGGCCGCCGGACGCATCCAGAGCCAGCTGCTCGGCAACCCGTGCACGATCAGCCAGGCGGCGATGCTGCGCGCCTGCGAGCAGCCCCTGCCCGAGGACCAGCGGGTGCGCATGCAGGCGTTCGCCGAACGCCGCGCGTTCCTGCTCGAGAAGGTCAACGCGATCCCGGGCATGTCCCTGGCGCCGCCGGCAGGCGCGTTCTACGCCCTTATCGACGTGCGGCCGCACTGCGAGCAGCGGGGCATGGACGACCTCGCGATCTGCCGGCAGCTGCTGGAGCAGCAGCTGCTGGCGCTCGGTCCCGGCAGCGCGTTCGCGGCGCCGGGCTTCGTGCGCGCGAGCTACGCAGCGTCGATGGAGATGCTCAAGAAGGGCGTCGAGCGCCTCGCGGCGTGGGCGAAGGGGTGACGCGCGCGGCGCGCCCGCAGACACGAGCCGGCACGGAGACATGAACCACGACGAACGACGACAGCAGATCGCGCTCGCCGACAGCCTCGACGCGCTGATGGCGGACCGGGACTACGACGCCTTCGCGCAGCTGCAGGGCGTCAAGGAGCTCGAGACGAGCGCCGGCAAGCCGTATGCGGTGTTCGACCTGTGCGACCTGAGCGGCAAGGTCAGCGGCAAGATCTGGTCGGAGGCCACCGACGCGCTCGAGACCGCCAAGGCCGCGAGGCCCGG
>JBERSB010000423.1:0-10236 GCA_041236755.1 Luminiphilus sp.
TGGCCGACGACGACCACGACCTTCTCGATGCCCATCGCCGCCATCATCTCGAGCTGGTAAGCCATCAAAGGCTTGCCGAGCACCGGCAGGATCGGCTTGGGCCAGTGCTCGGAGAAGGGGCGCATCCGGGTGCCCTTGCCCGCGGCAAGGATCACCCCCATCAGGTCGTCGGTCACGTCAGAAGCGGGGTTGCGGGTGTCGGGGGGCACGCAGCGTGCCGCATTCCCGCCTGCAAATCACTGCTGTTGCGGATCCTGCTGAATGTTGCGCACCACCGAGACGCGGTCGGTGACCAGGCTCGAGATCAGCAGCTCGGGCAGACCGTCGCCGGTCATGTCCTGCAGCACGGCGTCGCTCGCGCCGAGCGTGCCCGGGAACCTCGGCAGCAGCGGGAAGCCGCCGTCACCGTCGCCCACCAGGACGCGGAAGTCGCCGCTCTGCAGCGACGCGACCAGGATGTCCTCGATGCCGTCCCCGGTGAGGTCGTCGGCGAGCAGCGCCGTCGGCGAGGAGCCGGCCTGGTAATCGGTCGCCGTGAAGCTCGACTCGCCGCCGAACAGCACCGAGACCGTGCCAGAGGACGCGTTGCTGACGACCAGGTCGGCTTGGCCGTCGCGGTTGAAGTCCGACGTGATCAGGTAGTTCGGCGAGAGGCCCACCGGCACGGCCAGCACCTGGACGAAGTCGCTGCCGCCCTCGTTGCGCAGGATCGCGACGTCGGACTGGTTGATGCGGGACACCGCGAGGTCCTGCAGACCGTCGCCGTTGAAGTCGGCCGAGGCGACGTCCACAGGACCGCCGCCGACGTTCAGCACGACCTCGGCGCCGAACTCGAACGGCGTCGCCGTGCCCGGGACGAAGTGCAGGTCACCGCCGGTGTAGTCACAGAAGACGATGTCGAGGTCGCCGTCGGCGTTGTAGTCGACCACCTCGATCCCGAACGGGTAGCTGCCGGACGCGATCGTGCTGGAGTTCACGGGCAGCACCTCGAACGCGTAGGTGCCCGGCTCCGAGATGTTGCGCAGCAGCCGCAGGCCGCCGGTCACGCCGACCACGAGGTCCGGGCGGCCGTCCGCGTCGAGGTCGGCGGCCTTCATCTGGTAGATGTCGAAGCCGATGTCCATCAGCATTTCGACCTCGAGCACGCCGTCGCCGCCCATGATGGACAGCTGCTCCGAGCTGGTGCTGCCGGTGACGACCTCGAAGTCGCCGTCGCCGTCGAAGTCTGCGCCCTCGAGCCACGCCGCAGTCGGCAGCGCAGACGCATAGCTGCGCGCGCCGCCGAGGCGGCCGTCGCCGTCCGCGAGCCAGAGGTTGAGGCGGTTGCCGAGACCCGAAAGCGCCATCACGTCACCGCGGCCGTTCTGGTCGAAGTCACCGATGAAGGGCCGCAGCGGCAGGCCGGTCGAGTCCAGCAGCGTCGGCGCGCCGACGAGGCCGCCGGCGACGCCGGGCGCGACGGCGATCGACGCGTTGAACGCGAGGCACGCGACGAGGTCGTTGAGGCCGTCACCGGTGACGTCGCCCACCGCCGCGAGCGAAGGCGCGCCCGGCATGTCGACGTCGAAGGACTGGTAGGTGCACGTGGGCGCGCCGCTGGGCTGCGCCTGCGGCTCAGAGACGTCGGTGATGATGACGAAACGCCCGCCGGCGAAGGCAGAGACGACGAGGTCGTCGAATCCGTCGCCGCTGAGGTCTCCGAACGTCACGGCGCCCGGCGTGCCGGGGACGTCGAGCACGCAGCGGTCGTTGCCGAGAGGAGCAGCGCCTGCGCTGTTGGCGTAGACGACGAGCCGAGAGAACGCAGAGTCTGCGACGACGAGGTCTTCGAGACCGTCGCGGTTGACGTCGCCGACGGCGAGGTTGAGCGCGACGCCGCCTGCCGGCAGCGCGAACTGCTCCTGGCTGGCGATGCCGAGTGCACCGTCGCCGTAGCCGACGACGACCTGCGGCGCGGAGGGTCGACCTACCGCGATGTCGAGCAGACCGTCGCCGTTGAGGTCACCGACCTCGACCGCGAGCGCGTCATTGCCCGACGCGAACGAACCGGCCACGCTGAACACGCCCGTGCCGTCATTGGCGAGGAGCATTGTCTCGCTGGCCTCGTTGCGCACCACGACGAGGTCCTGGTCGCCGTCCTGGTCGAAGTCGCCGCCGTCGATCCAGACAGGCAGGCCGCCGAGCTCGAGCAGCTGCGCCTCAGCGAACGTCGCGCCGTCGCCGAGCAGCACGCGCAGCTCGCCGGTCAGGCTGATGACCGCAGTGTCCAGCTGGTTGTCGCCGTCGAGGTCGGCCACGAAGTAGTCCGCGTGCGACTCCGAGCCGGTCGCGATCTCGGAGCGCGTCTCGAAGGCAGGGGTCTGGCCCAGATCGAGTGCGGTACCGTCGCTGGAGTGCTCGGCGCAACCAGCGGAAAAGACCGCGAGCCCGAGGAGGGCCGAATGAATGCTGTACTTGCTCATGAAAGTGGTGCTGGAGCGAACAAACCCGCTCCTCTCAAAATGCTATCACAGCGCCGAGGAAATGCGCTGGAGCGCCGTCCAGGACCGGGACAGCGCCGAACTCCTGCGGCAACCCCCGATGGCAACGGAGGGCCGCTCGACGTTCCTGTGTAGCGCATTCTCAACGACGTTCCAGCGCCGCGAGAAACGCGCTGCGTTACCCGGACGCGCCAGGCTCGGCGAGGTAGGTCCGCGCGCGCTCGACGTAGTGCTCGGCGCGCCAGCGCAGCCCCTCCATCTCCTCCTCGGAGACCTCGCGCACGACCTTGCCGGGCATGCCGACGACCACCGAGCGCGGCGGGATCACGGCGTCCTCCGTCACCAGCGCGCCCGCACCGATGATCGAATAGGCGCCGATGCGCGCGCCGCCGAGCACGATCGCGCCCATTCCGATGAGGGCGTAGTCCCCGACCTCGACCCCGTGCAGCGTCGCGCTGTGGCCGACGGTCACGCCGCGGCCGACCACGAGCGGCGCGCCGACGTCGACGTGCACGCAGCTGTTGTCCTGGATGTTCGTCTGCGGACCGATCGTGATGCGCGCGTCGTCGCCGCGTATGGTCACGCCGAACCAGACCCCGACGTCCTCGCCCAGGTGCACGTCGCCCACCACCACCGCGTTGTCCGCGACCATCGCGGCGCCGCGGCGGACGAACCTGCCGACCATGTCCGGGTACACGCGGAACTCGCGCAGCTCAGGGTCGGTCGGTGGATAGCGGCTGGGCTTGTCGGCGCTCATGGTGTGCAGGGAACGGCTCAGCGAGCATAGAGCAAGTCGAGCAGCGACGGCCAGCCGACGACCAGCGAGACCGTCAACGCGTTGTGGGTCGCGTGCGCGACCATCGACGGCAAGAGGCATCCGTGCCGCTGGCGGAGGTAGCCGAAGACCAGCGAGAGCACCGCGATCGGCAGCGCGTGCTCTAGGCCGTGCGCCAGCCCGAACAGCGCAGCGACGACCACCTGCGCCAGCCAGACCGGCGCGAGGCGCAGCGCCCCAGCGTAGAGGTAGCCGCGGAAGACGATCTCCTCGATCAGCGGAGCCGCCAGCACGATCAGCGCGACCCGCGCCCAGAAGTCCGGGACCGCCGTCCCGTGCTGGGCGAGCTCCAGCAGCTGCGTCTGCGGCTCCAGCGGCTGCCCCACCGCCGCCATCGCCCGGAGGTAGGCCGCCGCGAACGCGACCCAGACCAGCAGCCAGATCGCATACGCGCCCAGCGCGCGGCCCAGCGTGGAACCCAGCGCAGCCGGACGCCAAGGGGCCGGCGGGAACACCAGCGCGAGCGCCACCGCCGTCGTCGCCGCGAGCCGCCAGTCGAGCGCCATCAGCACCAGCAGCCCGAACGCGGCCAGCAGCTGCAGCGCGGTCGGCGGGCGCGCGGTCTTCGTGGTCATTCGCCGGCGATCACGCCGGTCGTCGGCGACGACGCGCTGGCGTAGAGCTTCTTCGGGATGCGGCCCGCGAGGAACGCGTCCCTGCCGGCCTCGGCAGCCGCCTTCATCGCCCGGGCCATGCGCACCGGCTCCTGCGCGAGCGCGACGCCGGTGTTGAGCAGCACGCCGTGCGCGCCGAGCTCGAACGCGAACGTCACGTCGCTCGCAGTCCCGACGCCGGCGTCCACGATCACGGGGACCTCGGCGCGCTCGAGGATGATGCGGATGTTGTTGGGGTTCTGGATGCCCTGGCCCGAGCCGATCGGCGCGCCGGCGGGCATCACCGAGGTCACGCCGATGTCTTCGAGCCGCTTGGCGAGCACCGGGTCGTCACTGGTGTAGCAGAGCACGACGAAGCCCTCCTTGACGAGCACTTCGGCGGCCTCGAGCGTGCCCACGGGATCGGGGAGCAGCGTCTGCGGATCCGCCAGGACCTCGAGCTTGACGAGGTCGCCGATGCCAAGCTCGCGGCCGAGCCGCGCGGTGCGCACGGCGTGGTCCGCGTCGAAGCAGCCCGCCGTGTTGGGCAGCAGCCTGTAGCGCTCGCGCGGCAGGTAGTCGAGCAGGGTCTTGCCCTCGGGCACGCCCATCTCCATGCGCCGCACGGCGACCGTCACGCACTCGGTGCCCGACACGTCGAGCGCCTCGACCATCGAGTCCATCGACGGGTACTTGCCGGTGCCCAAGAAGAGCCGGGAGGTGAAGCTGTGCGGTCCCAGGACCAGCGGTTCGTCGACGATCGCCACGCCGCGATCGTGCGCCGCGGGCCCGCCGGACTCAAGCGAACTCCGGCGCAGGCGCCCGACGACGGCGCTAGCCGCCGCCGAAGAAGGTCACGATCTCGAGCTCGTCCCCTTGCACCAGGACCGTCGTCGGGTGCTCGGCGCGGCGCACGATCTGCCGGTTGCGCTCGACGGCGACCTGCGCGGGACGGAACCCGAGGGCCGCCACCAGGTCCGCGACGGAGCTGCCGGCCGGCACGTCGCGCGCGGCCCCGTTCACCGTGACCGTGATCCGCTGCTCGGCGCGCTCGCTCATGGCTGGTCCATGCGCTGCAGCCGCAGCACCTTCAAGTATTCGCTCTCGGGGTGCGTGACCAGCGCCGGGTGGTCCTCGCCCGCGCCCAGCCGCTCGCGCAGGGCCACGCGGAACGGCAGACCGGCCGACGCCTGCCGCACGAGCTCTTCGAAGCGGGCGAGGCCGACGTGGTGGCTGCACGTGCAGGTCACCAGCTGGCCGTGCGGCGCGAGCAGGCGCAGCGCCTGGCGGTTCAGGTCGCGGTAGCCGCGCTCGGCGCCGGGGAGCTCGCGCCGCGACTTCGCGAACGCCGGCGGGTCGAGCACGACGAGGTCGAAGCGCTCGCCCGCATCGCGCATCGCCCGCACCACGTCGAAGGCGTCGCCGCAGCGCACCTCGAGGCCCGAGAGCCCGTTGCGCTCGGCGTCGCGCGCCGCCAGCGCGAGCGCCGGCTCGGACTGGTCGACGGCGACCGCCTGGGTCGCGCCGCCCCGCAGCGCGTGCAGCGAGAAGCCGCCCTGGTAGCTGAACAGATCCAGGCAGCGCTTGCCCTTGGCGAGCGACCGCACCAGCGCGCGCGCCGGCCGCTGGTCGAGGTAGAAGCCCGTCTTGTGTCCGACGAACGGACGCACCGTGTGGCGCACGTCGCCCTCGACGATCTCGACCTCCTCGACGCGGCGGCCGTGCAGCAGCTCGACGGTGGCGGGCAGCCCCTCGCGCCGCCGCGTCGGCACGTCGTTGCGCGCGACCACCGCGGACGCGCCGAGCCGGTCGACGAGCGCGGGCACGATCGCGTCGAGCGACGCCTCCACGAACGCGCTCGTCACCTGCAGCACCACGACGTCGGCGTAACGGTCGACGACGAGGCCCGGCAGCCAGTCCGCCTCGCCGTGCACGAGGCGCGCCCCCTGATCGGGCCCCAGCGACGCCGCGCGCGCCTCGAGGGCGGCCGCGAGCCGCGCGCCGAAGAAGGCCTCGCGGTCGGGCACGCCGTCACCGGGCCAGGGGCCGCAGCGACGCAGCGCCAGCTTGCTCGCGGCCGTGATCCCGAGGCCGAGGTCGCGGCCGTGCTCGTCGAGGCAGCGGACCAGCCGGGGCGGCTCCGCCGTGCCCGCGGCGAGGTCGTCGCGGTAGAACCACGGCTGCCCCCGCCGCGCGAACCCGCTGGCCCGCGCGGTCAGCTGCAGCGTGTCCGCGGTCGTCTCGGCGGCCTCGCTCACTTCGTCGGCAGCTCGATCAGGCAGCGCGCGAGCATCTCGTCGAACCGCACGTCCAAGAACAGCTGCGTGTTCTGCTTGTCGCCGCCGGGCTGGATGTCACAGCTGAGGTGTTCGTAGCGCGGGGACTTGGCGACGAACTCCGTCTCGAGCGCCTGCACGTCCTCGCCAGGGCGGCTGAAGCCCTTGCCGTCGTGGAGCGTCAGCTCCCAGCCGGACGCGGCCTTGCGCGCGCTGAGCGCATAGGTCCCCGCCTCCATTTCCCGGCCCCCTACGACCAGCGGCTTGTCGGTCGCGAAGGTGGCGCCCGCGAGGTGCCACGCCTGCCCGGCCGCCATCTTCTTCGCGCCCTCGCGGTCGAAGGTGACCGTCAGGTGCTTGACCGTGATGGTCGGACCGTTGGGGATCGCGCAGATCAGCGTCTTGGGGAAGTGCGGGTGCGGCAGCGGCGCGGCCACCGGCGGCGTCACCGAGGCCAGGGCCATGGGGATCAGCCCGAGCGCAGCGATCGGCAGCAGGCGGGTCAGGGATCGGGTCATCGGCTGTGTCCTCGGGGCAGGGGTGCGCGGCGCAGGAGATCGGGAGCGCATTGTGCCGCGGTCGCGCGTCGAGCACAGCGACGATCTGCACGGATCCGATTCGCCCGTCACGGTCTTCGTCCGGCCGCGTTACGTTGCGGCCATGACCTCAACTCCTCCTCAGCGCCGCTTCGCCGTGCTGATCGACGCCGACAACGTGTCCGCCAAGGCCCTCGAGGGCCTGCTCGCCGAGGTCGCCAACTACGGGACCGCGATGGTCAAGCGCATCTACGGCGACTGGACCACGCCGTCGCTGAACTCCTGGAAGAAGGAGCTGCTCGAGCACGCGATCCAGCCGATCCAGCAGTTCCGCTACACGACCGGCAAGAACGCGACCGACAGCGCGCTGATCATCGACGCCATGGACCTGCTCTACGAGGGCAAGCTCGACGGCTTCTGCCTGGTGAGCAGCGACAGCGACTTCACGCGGCTCGCGTCGCGCATCCGCGAAGAAGGCCTGATGGTCATCGGGTTCGGGGAGCGCAAGACGCCGCGCGCGTTCGTGACCGCGTGCGACCGCTTCGTGCACACGGACATCCTGCGCGGCGCGAGGCGCGCCGACAGTGACGACGAGGAGGACCCGCGCAGCCGCGGCGAGACGCTGCCGATCGACAACGCGCTGATCGACCTGCTGCGCTGGGCGGTCGAACGCAGCGACGACGAGGAAGGCTGGGCCGACCTCGGCACGGTCGGCGCCAAGGTCATGTCGCAGCAGCCCGACTTCGATGCGCGCAGCTACGGCCACGGCAAGCTCTCGAGCCTGGTCGAGGCGACCAAGGCGTTCGACATCGAGCGCGAGACCAGCAAGAACGGCCGCGTCGACATCCTGATCAAGAGCAAGCCCAAGCAGACGCGGCGCTCGCGGGCGCGACGCTGATCGGCACGGCATGAACGAGGACAGAGAGCGGCTCGAGCAGGTGCGCGCGCTGTTCGCGCGCGAGACGCACGGCGTGCTCTGCACGGCGCACGCGCACGCGTCGGGCTGGCCCTACGGCTCGGTCGTGCCGTACGCGCTGCACGGCCGCGGCGACCCGGTCGTGTTCGTCTCGGACATCGCCGAGCACACCCGCAACCTGAAGGCGGACGCGCGGGCGACGCTGCTGGTACGGGACTCACAGAGCGCGGATCCGCAGGCCGACGCCCGGCACGCGATGATGGTGCGCGCGAGGCGCCCCACCGGCGACGAGGCCGCAGCGGTCGAGCAGACCTACTTCGACAGGTTTCCGGACGCCGCGCGCATGCGCGAGGCCCACGGCTTCTCCGCGTGGCTGCTCGAGTGCGAGCGCATCCGGTGGATCGCCGGCTTCGGCGCGATGGGCTGGATCGACCGCGGCACGTGGACGGGCCTGGCCGACCCGGTCGCGCAGCACGCAGACGGCATCGTGGCGCACCTCAACGACGACCACGCGGACGCGCTGCGCGAGCTGGCTGCCGCGTTCGGCGCGCCGGGCGCGGCCTCGGCCCGCGCCGTCGGCGTCGACCGCGGCGGCCTCGAGCTGCTCGCGGACTCCGACGGCACGCAGCGTCGCGTGCGCGCTTCGTGCGCTGCCGTCGCACAAGATCCCGACGCGGTCCGCAGCGAGGTGATCGCGCTGCTGCGCGCGGTCCGTGGAGCCCGCTGAGCAGCGGCCCGTCGCTGGTTCACGGGGCGCGGTCTGCTAGCATGCTACCGCCGAAATCGATACCAGCGCGCCGACAAGTTCGCTGCGCGCAGCAACCGAGCTCTGAGATGAACGCCTACGACCGCTACCTGGACGAGATCCGTGAACGCCGCGAGCAGGGTCTGCACGCCAAGCCCATCGACAGCGGTGAGCTGCTGACCGAGGTCCTCGCGCACATCCGGGACGCGAGCAGCCCGCACCGCGAGGACGCGCTGCGCTTCTTCACCTACAACACGCTGCCGGGCACGACCAGCGCGGCCGGCGTCAAGGCCGCGTTCCTCGGGGAGGTGATCCGCGGCGAGGCCGCGGTGCCCGAGATCACGACCGCGTCGGCGTTCGAGCAGCTCGCGCACATGAAGGGCGGGCCGTCGATCGCCGTGCTGCTGGACCTCGCGCTCGGCGACGACGCCGCCAACAGCGCGCAGGCAGCCGACGTGCTCAAGACGCAGGTGTTCCTCTACGAGGCCGACACCGACCGGCTCGCACAGGCGCACGCAGCAGGCAACAAGCTCGCGACCGAGATCCTCGAGAGCTACGCGCAGGCCGAGTTCTTCACCTCGCTGTCCGACGTGCCGGACACCATCGAGCTGGTGACCTACGTCGCAGGCATCGGCGACATCTCCACGGACCTGCTCTCGCCCGGCAGCGAGGCGCACTCCCGCTCGGACCGGGAGCTGCACGGCAAGAGCCTGATCAGCCCCGAAGCCCAGCAGGAGCTCGTCGCGCTGCAGCAACAGCACCCCGACAGGCGGATCATGCTGGTGGCCGAGAAGGGCACGATGGGCGTCGGCTCGTCGCGCATGTCCGGCGTCAACAACGTCGCGCTCTGGATCGGCCGGCAGGCGAGCCCGTTCGTGCCGTTCATCAACATCGCGCCGGTCGTCGCCGGCACCAACGGCATCTCCCCGATCTTCCTGACGACCGTGGGCGTGACCGGCGGCATCGGCCTGGACCTGAAGAACTGGGTCAAGAAGACCGACGCCGCGGGCGAGGTCGTGATGGACGACAGCGGCGAGCCCGTGCTCGAGCAGGTCTACTCCGTCGACACCGGCACCGTCCTGACGATCCACACCAAGGAGAAGCAGCTCTACAAGGACGGCCGACCGTTGATCGACGTCTCGAGCGCGTTCACGCCGCAGAAGGTCGAGTTCATGCGCGCCGGCGGGTCCTACGCGGTGGTCTTCGGCAAGAAGCTGCAGACCTTCGCCGCCGCGACGCTGGGCATCGAGGCACCCCAGGTGTTCGCGGCCTCCCGCGAGGTCTCGCACGACGGCCAGGGCCTGACCGCGGTCGAGAAGATCTTCAACAAGAACGCGGTCGGCACCACGCCGGGCAAGGTCCTGCACGCGGGCTCGGACGTCCGGGTCGAGGTCGACATCGTCGGCTCGCAGGACACCACCGGCCTGATGACCTCGCAGGAGCTCGAGATGATGGCCGCGACCGTCATCTCCCCCGTCGTCGACGCGGCCTACCAGTCCGGCTGCCACACCGCGTCGGTCTGGGACAAGAAGGCGCAGGCCAACATCCCCAAGCTGATGAAGTTCATGCACGACTTCGGCTTGATCACGGCGCGCGACCCCGAGGGCGGCTACCACGCGATGACCGACGTCATCCACAAGGTGCTCAACGACATCACCGTCGACGACTGGTCGATCATCATCGGCGGCGACAGCCACACGCGCATGTCCAAGGGCGTCGCGTTCGGCGCCGACTCCGGCACGGTCGCGCTCGCGCTCGCTACCGGCGAGGCGTCGATGCCGATCCCCGAGTCCGTCAAGTTGACGTTCAAGGGGCAGATGAAGCCCTACATGGACTTCCGCGACGTCGTGCACGC
>JBERSB010000424.1:0-2209 GCA_041236755.1 Luminiphilus sp.
GAAGGGTCTCGACATGCGGGACAAGCAAGCGTTCCAGGCATACGTCGACACGCTGCCGGCGCCGGCGTTCCTCGGGGTCATGGCGGCACACCTCGGGCAGGCGTTCTGCGGCGGCCTGGTCGCCGCGTGGGTGGGGGAGTCGCACCGGGTCACGCTGGCGATGATCGTCGGCGGGGTCTCGCTGCTCGGCGGCGTCATGATGATGCGCGCGGTCAAGGGGCCGCGGTGGATGCTGGTCGAGATGCCGCTCTACCTCTTGCTGGCGTATGCCGCGGGCGTGATCGTCGAGGGCACATGAGCAAGCCCATCGACCGCTTCGACGCCGCGCTGCAGCGCGCCGTCGAGCTCGCCAAGGAAGAAGGTTTGCAGGACCCGTTGGTCGCGCACGCGGACTACTGGGATGCGGCGCAGACGACCCTCAAAAAGCCGGCTTGGGTCTTCATCGTGCAGGAGGCCGACCCCCTCGCAGCTCCGTCCGCGGTGACCACGGTCGGCGTCGAGATCTGCGACGACGGCGACGAGAGCGTCGTCGCCGGCTGAGCGCGCGCGCAGGCCCGGCTCAGAAGATGCTGCTGAACGTCAGCGCGATCTGGTGGCTGTCGGAGTCGTTCGGGACGTTCAGCCCGGTCGACCCGAACTCTTCGCTGTAGAGCCGCCGCCACTCCAGTCCGATGCCCGCATCGCCTCTGTGGAGCGTCACGCCGGCCGTCGCAGTCCACGCGAAGAAGAATTCGCTGACCTGCCTGTTGAGGTCTTCCTGCCGCTCGCCGTAGCCCATGCCGCCCGCGATCCCGGCGTAGACGAACGCCGGGATCGCCGGGATCGGAACGAACACGCGGGGGCCGGCGGAGAGATCGATCTGCCAGGAGTCGACAATGGTGTTGTTGCGGTTGCGGAGGAAGCTGGTGTCGCGGCTGCCCTGCAGGCCGAAGTTCAGGCCCAGCCACGGGAGGCTGCCCGCCTTGTTGCTCTTGACGGTGAGGTTGACGTTGGTGAGCCCCTGCACCTCGCCCGGCTTCCAACGCGAGTCCGCGAGCCGGAGCCCGCCGAGCGCCAGCGTGCCGATGGCTTTCCGCGTGAGGATCGAGCGCTCCCGGCGCGTGCGCTCGGGAGCGCCGCTGGACGGCGGCGGCGCGCGCCACAGCGCGGCCTGCTCGGCGAGGTCCCGGCGTGGTGGCCCCGAAGTGGCGCAGCCGGCGAGCAGCGTCAGCGCTGCCAGTAGAGCTCTCCTCATGCCGCGGACGGTAGCGCGCCGCAGGTGGCGGGCAATACGGCGATGTGCGCGCACCGTGCTGTCACGCGGTCATGGCGTTACCGTGTGCGGGTGCGCCGCCCGCCCGTCTCCTACTCCTCTTGTGCTGCCGCGGTGTTCGCGCTGTGCGCGGCCGTGGCGCAGGCGCAGTCCGGGCCGAGCTACAGCCGCGAGGTGCGGCCGATCCTCTCGGAGACGTGCTTCAAGTGCCACGGGCCGGACGACGCGGCGCGCGAGGCCGACCTGCGGCTGGACGTGCCCGGTCACGGCCGCGAGCAGGAGCTGCTGGCGCGGATCTCGTCTGCCGATCCCGACGAGGTCATGCCGCCGCCGCATACCGGCAAGGCGCTGAGCCGCCGGCAAGCGGCCACGCTGCGCGCGTGGGTCGCCGCCGGCGCTCCCTACGAGACCCACTGGGCGTTCGTGAAGCCGTCGCGGCCGTCGCTGCCCGCTCTGCAGCCGCAGGGCGGCCACCCGATCGACGGCTTCGTCCGCGCCCGGCTGGCCGCGCGGGGCCTCGCGCCGTCCCCCGAGGCCGACCGCGTCACGCTCGCGCGTCGCCTCTACCTCGACCGGACCGGGCTGCCGCCGACGCCCGCGCAGGCCGACGCGTTCTCCTCGGACGACCGGCCCGATTCCTACGAGCGCCTGGTCGACCAGCTGCTCGGCTCCGAGGCCTACGCCGAGCGCCAGGCGCGCCGCTGGCTCGACCTCGCGCGCTACGCCGACAGCAACGGCTACGAGAAGGACCGCGCGCGCAGCATCTGGCCGTACCGCGACTGGGTGATCCGCGCGTTCGAGGCGCAGATGCCCTACGACGAGTTCGTCGTCAAGCAGCTCGCGGGCGACATGCTGCCGGGAGCGACCGCCGACGACCGCATCGCGACGGGCTTCCACCGCAACACGATGCTCAACGAAGAGGGCGGCATCGACCCGCTCGAGTTCCGCTTCCACGCG
>JBERSB010000425.1:0-15233 GCA_041236755.1 Luminiphilus sp.
TCCATCGGGCACGTGTCGACGCCGAGCGTCGCCGCTGCGGTCATGAACTGGCCGAGCGCGAGGTAGGTCTGCCGCGCGTTCCATCCGTGCAGGTCCTCGGCTGCCCAGCCGGACTCGAGGAACTGCACGATGATGTCGCGGTAGCCGCTGAGCGCGTCGATCTCGGTTCCGCGCACCTCGCACTGGCGCTTCAGGTAGCGGTCGACGTCCTCTTGCGTGGTGGTGCGCAGCGCCGTGAAGACGACGTAACGGTCGGCGTCGATGACCTGGCTCTGGTTCCACGACGCCCCGCGGAGCTGCTCGCGCAGGTTCCGGTCCTCGACGACCAGGAACTTCCACGGCTGCAGGCCGAACGAAGACGGCGCGAGCACCAGCGAGCGCTGCAGCGCGTCCCACGTCTGGTCGGGGACCTTGCGGTCCGGGTCGAAGCGCTTGACGGCGTAGCGCCAGCGCAGCAGCGCGTCGAGTTGCGTCGGATCGAGGTGGTGCACGTCAGCTCCCCGCCATCAGGTCGGTCAGGCGCCGGCTGAAGGCCGCGGGGTCGTTCGGCAGCGAGCCCTCGGCGAGCAGCGCCTGGTCGTAGAGCAGCGCCGACCAGTCGGCGAAGCGGCCTTCGTCGTCGAGCCCCTGCAGCCGCTGCACGACGGCGTGCTGGGCGTTCAACTCCAGGATGCGCTTCTGCTTGGGCACGTCGTGGCCCGCTTCGCGCAGCACCTTCTCCTGCCGCGCGCTCATGCCGCCCTCCTCGGTCACGAGGCAGGCGGGCGAGTCGGTCAGGCGGTCGGTGACGCGCACGGAGCTGACGTGCTCGTCGAGCGCCTGCTGCACCCGCTCCAGCACCGGGGCGAGCTCCTTCTGGGTCTCTTCCTTCTTCTTCTTGTCCTCGTCGGACTCGGGCAGGTCCAGCGCGCCCTTCGCCGCCGAGACGAGCTGCTTGCCGTCGAACTCGCGGACCGCGTCGACGACCCACTCGTCGATCGCCTCGGTCATCAGCAGCACCTCGTGCCCGTGCTTCTTGAGCGCCTCGATGTGGGGGCTCGACTTCGCCGCGGCGAGGCTGTCGGCCGCGACGTAGTAGATCGACTCCTGCCCGTCGCCCATCCGCGACGCGTAGTCGGCGAGGCTCGTCTGCGCGTCGTCGTCGCCGTGCGTCGTGTGGAAGCGCAGCAGCTTGGCGAGGCGCTCGCGGGCGTCGTGCTCGTGATAGACGCCCTCCTTGAGGTGGCGCGAGAACTCGCCGTAGAACTGCTCGTAGCGGTTGACGGTCTGCTTCTCGCCGTCGACCTCGCGCTCGGTCTCGCCCTCTGCGGCGAGCTCCTCGAGCAGCGTCAGGGTCTTGTTGACGACCTGCTTCTTGATGAAGCGCGTGGTCGCGTCCTTCTGCAGGATCTCGCGTGAGACGTTGAGCGGCAGGTCCTCACTGTCGACGACGCCGCGCACGAAGCGCAGCCACTCCGGCACGATCTCCTGTGCGTCGTCCATGATGAACACGCGCTTGACGAACAGCTTGACGCCGCTCTTGCTGCGGTCGGTGAGGTCGAACGGCGCGCGCTCGGGGAGGTAGAGCAGGCCGGTGAGCTCGTGCGTGCCCTCGACCTTGAAGTGCGTCCACGCCAGCGGCGGGCTCCAGTCGTGCGACAGCGACTTGTAGAACTCGTTGTAGGCGTCGTCCTCGATCTCGCTCTTGGACCGCGTCCAGATCGCGCGCGCCTGGTTGACGGTCAGCCACTCCTTCTCGGTCTTCTTGTCGTCGCCTTCGCCGGTCGTGCGCTCGACCTCCATCCGGATGGGCCAGCGCACGTAGTCGCTGTACTTGCGGACGACCTCACGCACGGGCCACTCCTGCACGTAATCCTTGGCGTCGTCCTTGAGGTGGAGCGTGATCTCGGTGCCGCGCGTGTCACGCTCCGACGCCGCGACCTCGAACTCGCCCTTGGCCTCGCTGCGCCAGGTCCACGCCTCCTCGCTGCCGGCCTTGCGGCTGGTGACGGTCACCGCGTCGGCGACCAGGAACGCCGAGTAGAAGCCGACGCCGAACTGGCCGATCAGCGAGACGTCCTTCTTCTGGTCGGCCGACAGCGACTGCATCAGCTTCTTGCTGCCGCTGCGCGCGATCGTGCCGAGGTTGCCGATCAGCTCGTCCCGGGTCATGCCGACGCCGTTGTCGCGGATCGTCAGGGTGCCGGCCTCGTCGTCCCGGACCAGCTCGATGCGCAGCTCCTTGTCGTCGCCGAGGAGCCCGTGCTCGGTCAGCCCCCGGAAGTTCAGCTGGTCGAGGGCGTCGGCGGCGTTGCTGATGAGCTCGCGCAGGAACACCTCGCGGTGGGAGTAGAGCGAGTTGACGACGAGGGCGAGGACCTCATTGACCTCTGCCTGGAAGGTGTGCTTCTCGGCTGTGGATGACATCTCGTTGGGGGCTTGGTTGCGTTGTCCGGGGGCAGAGCAGGATTGCGACGCCCGGTCCCAGGTTCAAGGGGTTGCGTCGGACCGTGCGGGTGTCCATTCCTGCGACATCGGGCAATCCCTGACGGACGGAGAGGTGCTCGGAGCGCTCATTATTAGCGCCGGAACTGCCGATGTCCCCTTCAGAGACACCATGCAAGTCGCAGTGCTGGAAGACGGTTCTGTCGGGCGCGTGTCGAGGCGTGCCCCGGCGCAGTTCGAGCCACAGGGAGTTGAGCGATGAAGGGCGTTATCTTCGTGATGTTCGAGGAGTTCATCACCGAGAACTGGGGCGCGGACACGTACGAGGACATCCTCGAAGAGTGCCCGCACGTCGCCGACGTGGGCTTCATCGGACCCAAGTCCTACCCCGACCAGTGGATCGTCGATCTCTTGACGACAGCGTGTGCGCGCCTCGACGTCGCGGCGCCGGACGCGCTACGTGCGTTCGGGCGTTTCGCGTTCCGCGGGCTGACGTCGCGCTACCCGATGTTCCTCGAGGGCGTCGAGCATCCGCGCCAGTTGATCCTGGCCGTGCACGACATCATCCACGTCGAGGTCAAGAAGCTGATGGAGGGGGCGACCCCGCCGGATCTGTTCTACGAGAACGTCGACGGACCGAAGGACCGGTTGACCATCCACTACGAGTCTGCGCGCGGCCTCTGCCCTCTGATGGAGGGCTTGCTGGAGGGCGCTGCCCAGCACTTCGGAGTGCCGATCGAGTACACCCAGTCGGCGTGTACCCACACCGGCAGCAAGCGCTGCACCTTCGACATCCGCTTCCCGGAGCCTGCCGGCTGCTGAGATGGACGAGGCTCGGTGGGAACGCAAGCTGAAGCGCGAGCGCGCGCGGAACGCGGCGCTGGAGCGCGCCGTCGAGGACAAGACGCGGGAGCTCTACCTCGCCAACGAGCAGCTCCGCGCGCAGAACGAGAGCTTGGAGGACCAGGTGCAGGCGCGCACCCTGGAGCTCAAGCAGTCCTTGGCCGCGGTCGAGGCGGGTAGCCGAGCCAAGACGCAGTTCCTGGCGCACATGAGCCACGAGCTCCGCACGCCGCTCCACGGCCTCAGCGGGACGATCGAGGCGCTCAACCGGACCGAGCTGCGCGGCGAGCAGCAGCGCTTGCTGCAGCTCTGCCAGTCGTCCGGGGCTCGCCTGATGCGGGTCATCGGCGACGTGCTCGACTTCTCGCGGATCGAGTCGGGCAAGCTCGAGCTGGACCTGCAGCCGATGTCGGTAGAGGACGTGGCGAACGCCGCGGCGTCCTCTTTCGCCGCCGCCGCGAAGCAGCGCGGTCTGCTCCTGACCAGCGAGGTCGACGTCGAGGAGGGCCTGCTGATCCTCGCCGACTCGCACCGCATCGCCCAGGTGTTGGCCAATCTGCTCAGCAACGCGGTCAAGTTCACCGAGCGAGGCTCTGTGACGCTGCGCGCTTCGTCGCGCCTCACGGGGCAGCGCGCGCGCATCCGCTGGGAGGTAGAGGACACCGGCTGCGGCATGGAGGCGACCGCTGCGGCGAACGTGTTCGACGCGTTCCGGCAGGCCGAGCCCGCGACCACGCGCCGGTTCGGCGGGACCGGCCTGGGCCTGTCGATCGTGAAGGGGCTGGTCGAGGCGATGGGCGGCACCGTCCGCGTCCAGACCGTGCCGGGCGTCGGCAGTACGTTCTGCGTCGAGACCGAGCACGACGTGGCGGACCCCGAGCGGCCGCGCGCGCCCCGCGCCGAAGTCGACCTGGACCTCGCCGGCAAGAAGGTGCTGGTGGTCGACGACCACCCGATCAACCGCATGCTCTGCGAGTCGATGCTCCAGGGCTGCGGCGCACAGCTGCTGTTCGCGGTCAGCGGAGAGGAGGCGGTGGCGCAGGTCGCCGAGGCCGAGCCGGACCTCGTGCTCATGGACTGCCACATGCCCGGGATCTCGGGCATCGAGGCCACGCGCGTCATCCGCGGAGCGGGCTTCGAGGCGCCGATCCTCGCCGTGTCGGCGGACGTCACGACGGAGAACGCCGCAGCGGTCGTGGCCGCCGGTATGCAGGGCATCCTTGGCAAGCCGTTCCGCCAGGCGGAGCTGTTCGAGTCCATTTCAGACGTCATCACCGCGGCTGGCCTTCAGGAACACGCGCCGCCCGAGGCCCCATCGCCTGCTCCGCTGCTCGAAGTCGAAGCCGCGCTGGCGCGGATCGACGGCGACGTGCCGATGTTCGCGCAGCTCTGTGAGGTCTTCCTCGAGGAGCTCGACGGCAGCCTCCGGAGTCTGCGCGGCGCCGCTGAAGCCGGCGACGCGGCCGAGCAGCGCCTGCAGGCACACACGCTCAAGAGCGCGTCCGCGGTCGTCGGCGCGGAGCGCTTGCGTCTCCTCTGCTTCGACATGGAGCAGCACGGACGCGCGGGACGCTGCACGCCTGAAGCGCTGGACGAGCTCGAGCAGGCCGCGCAGCAGACCGCAGCGGCCCTGCGCGCGGAGCTCGCCCGCGCCTGAGGTCGATCGCGTCCACGGCGTAGACTTCCTGCTGGGCAACCAGTGACGCCGTGACCGCGGCGCTCAGAGCGCCGCGTCGAGCTCGACCTGCATCAGATCGCGGCCCATCAGGACCTCGCCGTCGAAGCGGGCCCGCGCCTGCGCGACCAGGTCGACGCCGTCGCACTCCGGGTAGAAGTGGGTCAGCACGAGCCGCCTCGCGCCGCCGCGCTGCGCGTAGTCGGCCGCGAGGCCCGGGGTGAGGTGCCCGTCGATCTTCGCTTCGTCGGGTGCGGCGGTGTCGCAGACGAACACGTCGGCGTCCCGCGCCAGCTCGACCAGCTCCTCGCACGTGTCCGCGTCGCCGGACAGCGCGACGACCCCTTCGGGTGTGCGGAGTCGGTAGCCGAGGCTCTGGGCGGTGTGGCGGATCGGGATCGCGGTGACCTCGAAGCGCGCGACCTGCTGCGTGCCCGGCAACCACTCGACGAGCTCGAGCTCGAAGCCCTTGGGCTCGAGCCACGGCCACGCCTCGGTCAGCTTCTCCACCAGCCGCTGCAAGCCGGGCGCGCCGTAGATGCGCAGCGTCTTGGTCTTGACCAGCTGCGGCGAGCGCAGCGCGAACAGCAGCGCTGCGAGGTCGGCGCAGTGGTCGGTGTGGTAGTGCGTCAGCAGCACCGCGTCGAGCTCGGTCGGGGACACGCCGGCTTGCGCGAGCCGGCGCAGCGTGCCTGGCCCACAGTCGACCATCACCTTGGAGTCCTCGTGCTCGAGGAGGTAGCCCGCCGGGAAACGGTCGGGCACGGGCACTGCCGTCCCGGAGCCGAGCACCGTGAGTCGCATGGCCGCAGGGTAGCGGCGCCGACTCCTCAGTTCGAAGCTCCGTCCGAAGGCGCGGCCTGTCGGGTGCGAAGCCAGCGCGCGAGCGCCAGCGAGCGGGCGAGGCGCCGGCCCGCGCGGCCGCGGCAGGCCGTCTCGGGGAGCGCCAGCCCTTCGCGCTCGGCGACCTGCTCGAGCAGGCCTGAGCTGCGCTGGACGAGGTTGCAGTAGCTGGACTTCAGCAGCGTGTGCTCGAACGGATCGGGCAGCACGGGGCGGCCCCACGCGAGCGTCGTCGGCGTCCAGCTCGCGAACGGCGCGCCTTCGGGAACGAACGCCGAGAACCGCGCGCGCGCGCCCTCGACCGACTCGCCGTGCTCGAGCTCGTCGCGCGAGAGCCCCACGTGGAACAGGTGCTCGTCGCTCGGGGCCGGCCCCTGCGGTCGCAGGACCGCCTCGAAGACCTCGTCGGTGTCGACCCGCGCCGCGACCCAGTGCAGCAGTTCGCGCGCGCTGCCGGGCGGCGCATCGGGCGCCATCGGCGCGGTCTCCGCGTAGCAGACGACGACGCGCGGGTCGTAGAGCGCGCGCGCGACCGCCTGGGGCGCGCGAGGCCTCCGGTTGCGGAAGCGGTGCACGACGCGCTCGGAGCGGTGCGCGATCTGCTGGTCGACCATCCGGTCGAAGGCGCGCAGCAGCAGCTCCACGTCGCGGTTGTCGGCTTCGACGATGCGCAGCGCCTCGACGATGGCTTCGATCGTCGAGATGTACTCCGGCTTGGGCTCGCGGCGGATGCGGTAGTTGCTCGGCGCCGACGGCGTCAGCTTGACGTGGCGCAGTCCCTGCAGCCACGGGTTCTCGCGATACAGGCGCTTGGCGTGGCTCCAGGTGCCGTCGAGCACGACGAGCGTCGACGGCCGCTCGTGCGCAGGCAGCTCCTCGAGGTCGGTCGCGGCTCTGTGCGGGAACAGCACTGCTGCGTCTCTTGGCACGTCGACGCGCAGCTCGAGCGTGCCGGTGAACCCGGGCGTCGGCACGTGCACGGCGGCGTTGGGTACGCACAGCTTGACCAGGCGAGCCGTGTTGAACGGGTGGGTGCGCTCGTGCGGGTGCTGGATGACCTCGAGCCGCGTGCGCGTGGCGACCGTCGGCAGGTGCGCGCAGTAGCAGAGGTCCTGCGGGCGCAGGCAGCGCAGGCAGCGCGCGGGCGCGTCTTCGCTCACGCGTTGCCTTCCGGCGTCAGCGCTGCGACCGCGGCGCGGTAGTCGTCGGGGTGGTTGAGGTTGCCGAGGAAGCGCAGCTCGGGGTCGAGCGCGCGCAGCGCGTCGGCTTCGACGATCGCGCTGTCGACCGCGTCGGCCAGCTCGCGCGGCCGCCTGGAGCCCGCGGCGAGCAGGCGGTCGGCCGCCGCGACGACCGCGGTGCGGTAGATCGCGGTCAGCGGCTGCAGCTTGTCGTCGGTGCGGGGCATCAGCAGCTGGGCCGCGCCGAGCCGGTCGCGCAGGCCCGTGACGATCTCGGCGGTCAAGAACGGCTGGTCGCAGCCCACCGTCATCGCGGCGTCGTCGTCGCCGAAGCCGTGTCGCTGGCGCAGCCGGCGCAGCCCCGCCGCGATCGCCGCGAGCGGGCCTTCGCCTGGCAGCTCGTCGTGGGCGACGTCGACGCCGTCTGGGAGGTCGGGCAGGTCCTGCTCGAGGTCGCGGCCGATGACGAGCACGGGCGACGTGCATGCCAGCAGCGTGCGGCACTGCCAGCCGAGCAGCGTGGTGTCCCCGATCGGCAGCGACTCTTTGGGTCGGCCCATGCGCCGGCTCCGTCCACCTGCCAGAATGAGCCCGCCGAGCCGCATGCCCCAACTTGTCCGGCATCCGCGAGACGAGCGCAAGCGCCAGCAAGACCCCGCGATGGACCAACCTGTTCCGAAGAAGGCAGACCTCGTCTCGCCGTTCCTGTTCCGCATCGAATGGAAGGACGGCGGCGTCTCCGACTACAAGGCGCGCGACCTGCGGCTCGCGTGCCCGTGCGCGAGCTGCGTCGACGAGAACACCGGCGCGCCGCTGCTCGACCCCAAGACGGTCGCCGACGACATCCTGCTACAGGACGCTGAGCTCGTCGGCCGCTACGGCCTCGCGTTCACCTGGAGCGACGGCCACCGCACCGGCATCTTCGCGTGGCCGATGCTCAAGCAGCTGGGTGAGCTGGGGAGCGGCACGTGACCGCGGCGCAGGATTGGCACGAGGTCGAGAAGCAGACGCGGCGCGTGTTCGACGTCGTCGACTGGCGCGTGCTCGGCGAGCTCTACTTCCACGAAGAGGGCGAGCAGCGCTGGGCGGAGCGGCGCAAGCTGGTCGTCGAGCTCGGCAGCCAGCTCGCGCGCAGGCTCGCCCGGCAGGTGCCCGAAGGCGGGGCGTCCTTGTGGGTGGGCGCGGGCGTGGCGGAGCTGCTGGTGCTGATCGGCGAGGCTGCGGTGCTCGGTCGCAGCGTCGTCGCGACCAACCTGCTCGAAGAAGAGTGCGCGGTGCTCAACGCCGCGCTCGAGGTCGCGCTCCCGGACCTGCCGGTGCGCTACCAGGCGGGCTCGGCCGAGGCGGTCGAGGGCGACCGCATGTTCGATCACCTGGGCTGCATCAGCGTCTTCACCGACCCGGAGCGCTGGCCGGTTCTCAGCGGGGTCAGCTACGGGCGGCTGCCGCCGGTGCAGGTCGACGTCGAGGCGTTCACCGCCGAGCGCGACGCCGCGCGCGCGCTGGCTGCGGCCGTGTTCGCTCGGCTCGAGCGGCCGGGCTGCATCACGACGTCGGCCGAAGAGGTGTCGTGGTTCCTCGAACTCTGCGAAGCGCAGGGGCTCGAGGTCGAAGCGTCCGAGGACCTGATCGAGACCGCCGTGGTCGGCGATCCGGTCGGCTTCCTGCGCGTGGCGGAAGCCTGACGGGCGGCGAGCGCCCGGCGCCCGGCGGGAGCCCGAGCGGCTACTTGCCGGCGTCGAGCTTGGCGATCGCCTTCTTGCGGGCGTCGTCGTCCATCTTGTCCCACTTTGCCTTGCAGCGCTTGCAGCAGAAGCCGACCGTCCGGCCGTCGAACGCCGCGGTCGGGCCGCCTGTCGCGTCCTCGCCGCTGATGACGCAGACCTTCGGCGCGCCCGCCCCAGCCGTGTCCTTCGCCGTGTCCTTCGGCGCGGGCTTCATGCTCAGCTTCATGTCCATGACCATGGCGATCTGGCCGACCATCGACATCTTCATGTCGAGGTTCATCGACTTGGGCAGGCCGTTGGCGCGGTTGAGCACGATGTTGCCGCTCGCCGACACCTTGTCGAGCTCCATGCCCGGCGGCATCTGGAGCTTCTCGAGGTTCATGTTCATCTTCTGCTCGAGCACGTACTGCGTGTCGTCGACCGAGATCAGCTTGTAGGTGACCTTGGCGTCGGCGTCGCCCATCTGGCCCATGGGCATCGACTGGTCGACGGTCCAGGTCTCACCGATCGCGACCGGCTCGGCGGGGAGCGCGGTGATCGCCTGCTGCATCATCTGCTCCATGTCGACGCCGCCGGCTGCGGAGGTGAGCTCCTCGGGCATTTTGATGTCGCTGGCCTTGCCCGTGTTCGACAGCTTGAGCTGGATCTTCTGGCCGACGATGTCGGCGACGCCCTCGAGCATGCCCGGGTCCGAGTCCTCGTCGGCGCTGTCGAAGTCGACCTTCATCATGGGGTTGTCCATGACCGCCTTGACGCGCGTGATGACCTGCTCGATGTCCGCCGTGTCGCCGTTCACGGCTTTGACCGTGTAGCGCTGGAACATCTGCATCTTCATGGTCGTGACCATGTCCTCGGCGCCCATGTTCATGGTCATCTTCATGTCCTGCGCCATCACCTGGTCGGTGACGGTGCCGGGCTGGAACGCGAAGCGCAGCAGGTGCTTCTTCGTGTCCTGATCCTGAGCGAGGACCGGCGCTGCGAGCGCGAGGGCGAGCGGGAGGGCGTAGCAGAGGTTCTTCATGTCGTCGTGCGGGGGATGTGTGCTTCCAGCAGCAGGAGGGGGCCCCGTATCATCGCGCAGCGCGAGTCCGGAGCCAGCGGCTTTCGCCGCCGCTCGCGCAAAAGCGGCGCGCCCGCGGGCGCGGGCGCTGCTCCGTGTGCGCGGTCGGCTCCGGCTACGACGCCCAGGAGCCGCCGTGCGCGATCACGGCACGATGGTCAGCTTGATCGGGTTGGACGCCGCCGCGAACGTCTGCGTCGTGCCGAGCAAGACGGTCGCCAGGTGCGTGGTGCCGGTCGGGATCGCGGCCGAGGGCGGCAGCGTCAGCGTCGCCTGCGCGCCGCCCTGTGCGTCGAGCAGGCCGAAGAACTGCCCGAACACCGGCCCGTTCAGCCCGTCGAGGCCCAGCTGGGTGAGCGGGTCCGGGTTGATCGGCAGGGTGACGCCCGGGCCCAGCGTGACGCCCGGCGACGTGCCCGACCCGGTCCACGCGATCAGGTAGACCGGCGCTGTGGGCTGCGCGCACGACGCGACGACGGTCGGATGCAGCGCGCCGCCCGCGGTCCGTGACAGCTCGGCCGCGAACGGCGGCGTCAGCGGGTCCTGGAACTCGATGCCGGTGTCGCACGGGATCGACGGGGCGTACACGACGCGGTAGGTCGCGTTGTCGGCTTCGTTGTTCTCGGCAACCGCGTCTGCGCGGTCGACCACCGCGTGCACCCACGAGGCGTAGAGGGGCAGGCTGTAGGGCATCCGGGTCACGAACGGCAGCGTCGTCTGCTGCGACGCGGCGAGGCCGCTGACGTCGATGTGCCCGAGGTAGACGTCCTGGACGGACGCGCCTGCCGGGTCCTGGTTGAGGAAGAACTCGACCCGGAACGGTCCTGCGCTCGCCGGTCCGTCGTTGACGATGCTGGGGGAGAACGTCATCACGTCGCCCGGCTGCGTCAGCGTGCTCGAGGACGTCATCGACGGGATGCGCAGCTGCGCGAGCGTGAGGTCGCTGACCTGCACGTCCCAGTCGATCGTCTCGGTCATCACGTTCTGCGGGTCGCTGCGCACGCGGTCCGTCTGGTCGGCCAGCGCCGCGGTGACGGTGTGCGGCCCGAGCGCGAAGGCGGTCGAGTCCAGCGTGAAGCTCAGTCCGGTCGCGCCGGGCTGGACGACGCCGTCGACCCGCCACTCGACGACCGGGTTGTTGGCCGCGGGTACGTAGTGCGTGAAGGAGAAGGTCTGCTGTGCCGGCACGATGAGCTGGAGCACGGAGCCGGTCGCCGGCGTCGTGGAGGTCACGACGTTCACGTTGGCGTTGGTCTCCTTGACGATGCTCTCCTGGCAGACGCGGCACAGGGGTTGGCCGAGCGACCGCATCATGCAGTCGACGCGCGGGCGGTAGAGGCCGAACTGGTGGTAGCCCGCGCCCTGGAACGCGCTGATGCCCTCCGTGCCGTGCCAGACCTGCCACTTGGAGCCGACGGGGTCCTTGGTGATGTTCGGCTGCGACGGCTCGGGGCCGGTGTAGGTGTTGTTGCTGTAGTTGTACTCGTCGGCGACGAGGCCGAGGCTGTGGCCCAGCTCGTGGGCCTGCACCTCGCTCATCTGCGCGCCGTTGTAGCTGACGGCGAACGTCGACGCGCAGCCGCCGTAGCGGTCGTCGTTGACCATCACGAGCACGCGGCCCTCGGTGGCCGGCGCCAGCGACGCGTCGGCGAGCGCCTGCGACGTGTTCTGGATGTAGAGGCAGCGGTCGACCCCGCCGTAGTTGTAGGTGGCGTCGTAGACGGTGTTGACGTAGACGGGCGGCGTCTCGTCCGGCCGGTCGGCGCCGCTGTCGACGCTGGCGCGGAACACCGTGTGCACGTTGTAGTAGCTCGCGAACGCCGCGTACGGCGCCTTGGCGAACAGCGCCGTCAGGAACGCCGTGACGTCGTTGTTGAACTTGAGCTGCTCGGAGGCGCGGTAGCCGTCGCCGAGGATGACCATGTCGTAGCGCGTCTGGGTCGTGCCGTTGCTGATGACGGTGTTGACGACCTGCGCCTGCAGCGAAGCGCACAGGGCCAGCGCCAGGGTGATCGCGTAGCGGCTCATCGCTCGTCCCCCGAGAGCTGGCGGACGCGCGCGCCCGTGACTTCGCCCAGCACGGTGAGCACGCCGCGCGCGTCGGTGCGCGAGAACCGGTAGGTCGCCGCGGCCGCATAGCGCGGCGCGTTGACGAGCATGCCGACCTTCGACGTCACCACGACGCAGCCCTCGACGCGGTCGGGCCTCCCCTTGGAAGCTGCGTCGGTCGCGAACGGCCGCATGTCCAGCGGCACCTCTTGCAGCTCGGCGCCGCTCGCGTCGAGCACGGTCATGCGCCAGCCGCTCTGCAGACCCTTCGGCGCGCCGGCCCAGGGTGCTGTCTTGCGGCTGGCGAAGGTCACGTCCAGCGCGTCGCGGTCGCCTTCGACGACGAGCACGTAGTGGCCCTGCGGGGCGGGAGGGGTCGCAGCCGGCGTCGGCAGCGCGGGCGCCGCCGGCCGCTGGCCGATGGAGATGGCGGCGACCACGGCGAGCGCCGCTGTGCCGAGGAGACGAGTGGTGTTCATGGGTTGGTCCTGAGCAGCGCGTGCCATCGTAGCCGGGATGGAAAGCGCTGCTGCCAACCGCGACAGTTTCGCGCGATGAACTTCCGCGGCCGCGTCTTCCTGGCTCCGCTCACCAAGGGCGGCAACCTGCCGTTCCGGCGGCTCTGCCTCGCGCACGGCTGCGAGGTCACGATGGGGGAGATGGCCTACGCCTACCAGGTCGTCAAGCGCAGCAAGAGCGAGCTGGCGCTTCTGCGCAAGCACGAGGACGAAGCCTGCTTCGGCGCGCAGATCGCCGCGTCCCGCATCGACGACGCCGTCAAGGCGGGCAACGCGGCGGCCGAGCGCGGCGCGCGCTGGGTGGACCTCAACTGCGGCTGCCCGATCCACGACGTGGTCAAGCGCCGCATGGGCGCGACGCTGCTGCAGAAGCCGCACACGCTGGCGCGGCTCGTCGAGGGCATGGTCGAGGGCGTCCAGGTGCCCGTGACCGTCAAGATCCGGCTCGGCTGGTCCGAGGACGCCTACAACGCGAGCGAGGTCGCGCGCGTCTGCGAGGAGTCGGGCGCGCAGGCGGTCTGCATCCACGGCCGGACCCGGGAGCAGCGCTACTCACGGGCGGCGGACTGGGACGAGATCGCCAAGGTCGCGTCCGAGCGCGCGATCCCGGTGATCGGCAACGGCGACCTGCTGACGTGGTTCGAGACGCACGAGCGCTGGCAGCAGAGCGGCGTCGCGTCGGTGATGATCGGCCGCGGCGCGCTGATCAAGCCGTGGATCTTCCGCGAGATCGCCGAGAAGCAGGCGTGGGAGCCCGACGCGCAGGAGCGCCTGGGCGTCTACCACGACTTCGCCGTGAAGCTCAAGCAGCACTTCCGCGACGACGAGAAGGGCCGCGAGCGCGCGATGCGGTTTCTGCCCTGGCACCTCGGCTTCTTCTGCCGCTACCGGCCGCTGTCGGGCGAGCGCTGGATGGCCGCGAGCCGCGAGCACCCGCTCATCCAGACGCGCATGCCCGACGACGACGCCGACCTGTCGCTGCTCGAGCGGCTGCTGCGCGACCCGCGCAAGGAGCTGCACGAGCGGCTCGCAGCGGCGCTGTGGTCTTCTGCCGACGCCGGCGAGGCGGTCGAGGCGGCCCTGCGGCTCGCTGCGGAGATGCCGCCCGAGCGGGGCGAGGCCGGCGAGGTCGCGACCGCGCACGGCTGACCGCGCTTCAGCGCAGCGCCTCGACGAACGTCGTGGGCGTGCCCGCGAGCACGGCGCGCTGCAGCGCGAGCGAGCGGTCGACGGCGTCGGCGCCGAAGCCGAACGGCAGCATCGGCCCGTCGATGTCCTCCCAGCGCGAGGCGTCCGCGAGCCGCTGTGCGCACGCGGCTGCCGCGGCGGCGCGCAGCCCGTCGTCGGCTGCGGCTTCGGCGAGGTGCTGCAGGTTGACGGCGGCCTGCACGTAGTCGTCGCTGCCCGAGAGCGCCTTGCCGAGCAGCTGCAGCGCCTGGCCCGCGCCGTGGTTGCCGCGCCAGCGCAGCGTCGCCATCGCCAGCGCGTTGAGCGCGCGCGGGTCTTCGGGAGCTGCCGCGGCCGCGCGGACAGAGGCGCGCACCACCGCGTCGCCGTCCGCCCAGGTGGTCATCATGGCGACCGCGCGGCCGAGCGCCCGGTCCGCGGCGGTGCTCTCGGGGCGCCGCGGTCCGCCCTGGCAGAGCGTCGCCAGCTCGTGGAGGCGGTTGCCGAGGCGGTGGTCCTGCACGCGCCGCAGCCCCGCGGCCGCGATGCGCTGGGTGCGCGCGGGGTCGCCGAGCAGGCGCGCGACCACGGCCTCGAAGTCGTCGTCGCCGTAGAGCACGCACTCCTCGTCGGGCACGAAGAAGTCGCGCACCTCGAGGTTCTCGCGCTCCATCAGCAGCAGCGCCCCGCACGCCGGGACCTCGAAGCCGCGCAGGTTCATCTCTCCGCGGATGCTGCGGTTCCAGCCGATACGGCAGCGGTTCAAGAAGCGGCCGTAGGCCTGCCCTTGCACGCCCGAGCGCACGTCGACGCGCACGCCGCGCTCCTTGAGCTGGTCGACGCGCTGGATCCAGCCGGCGCGTTCGCGCTGCACCGCGGGGTTGAGGTTGCCCGCGACGCCGACGTCGACGTCGCGGCCGGCCGCGTCGTCGTAGAGCCGGTGGAAGGGCCGCTTGTGGGCGTACTGGCACCAGTAGCGCACGTCCGAGAACGTCAGCCGCGCGAACAGGTCGACGCCCGCGCGGTCGCAGAGCAGCGAGTCGAAGAACGGCCACAGCCCCGCTACGTGCTGCAGCGTCAGGTTGTAGTCGGAGACCACGCCGACGACCGGCACCGGACACTCCTCGAGGTCTGCGGGCAGCGGCTCCTGATCGGGCCAGTAGATCAGGACGAGGTCGGGCTCGAAGCCTTCGGGCAGCGCGGCTCGCAGCTCGTGCCAGCTCTGCCGCGAAGGGTCGAAGGCGACGTCGAAGCGGTAGTGCACGCCGTCGACGAGCATGCGCTCGGGCGGCCCGTACGTGCACAGCTCGACGCCGCGCATCGCGTCGCGGTCATCGAAGCACTCGAGCGGCAGGTTGCAGAGGACGCGCATCGCGCACGCGGCTCAGGCAGCCGGCAGCGCGTTGAGGTTGGCGCGCGCGTCGCCGTGGCCGGGGTCGAGCACGAGCGCGCGCTCGAAGCTCTCGCGGGCGGCCTTCACGTCGCCGCTCTGGAACAGCACGACGCCGAGCAGGTTGTAGGTGTCGGCGTCGCGCGAGCCGGCCGCGATCGCGGCGCGGATCGCCTGGGCCGCGTGCTCCATGCGACCGAGCGCGTGCAGCGCGTTGCCGCGCAGGAAGTGCAGCGGCGCGTCGTCGCCGAGCGCGGCCAGCTGCTCGTCGACGACGGCGAGCGCGCGGTCGGGGTGACGCGCCGCGAGCCACGCGCGCGCCACGTCGCGCACCAGCTGCGGGTCGTCCTCGTCGA